>CAZKCX010000580.1:0-4775 GCA_964550865.1 uncultured Planctomycetales bacterium | reverse complement strand
CCTTATTGATAAATTACGATAATTAGACCATTGTTCACTAAAATTACAATTCAATTTACTCCATGTGTCTTGAGGGTTGATATCTTCTAAATCTAATTTATCAGGAGTTAACCAAGAATATACTCTAATAAACCTGTTTGTTTCTTCTTTTTCTTCTGAAAAGGACCTATAAACCGGAATCATATTCCTCTTCTCTTTTAATGGATCAAGATTTTTCCTTTCTATTGAAATGTATTTTTCTAACTCTTTACACATGATTTAGTTCCTCCAAAAAATAAATTTTATCTTCACTCATTTCCAATTATCTCCATTTCATTACAGTGATATTTGTAGTGCCATTTTTGATAGTGTTCTTGACAATGCTCAATCATTTTTAGCCTCATACCAGACATTACTACCACCACCTTTCTTTACAATCCTGTCCTGGTCTATCAATTTTTTTAGATCTCGAGCTGCAGTATCTTTAACCACACCAAATTTTTCTATAATATCATTGGACCTAACCCTACCTTTCTGCTTTATTTGCGATAGAATCCAATCTCGTCTTTGCTTAGCGTTTGATTTGTGTCCGATTTGTGTCCGATTTGTGTCCGATTCTTCCTTTTTTCTATAAAATATAATCTTAAAACCCTCTTTTAACTCCTTAAATTCTAATTTAACATCTCTTTTCTCACATTCATTATAAATTCTTTTAAGCCCGGATCCCCATTTTTCAATATCTTTACTCAAATACAATGCATTGGCAATTAATGGGTTTCTAAGAACAGATTCATGCGACTCTTTTATGAAATCATATGGTTCATAACCTTCAGGAAAACTACCCGGGTTGTAAATTTCAAGCCTATTCTTAAATATTGCAATTTTATTTCCCTCAGGCCTAGAATAATCCCTGTGACAAAAGGAATTAACTAAAGCTTCTCTTATTGCAGTAATAGGAATTTCAGGAACTTCCTTACGCTCTAATTCTCCAAACTCAACAGACCAATTAATATGCTCTTTTATATAATTCTCTGATTTTTCAAGCAATAAAAAAATATTTCCGTTGAATTTATTAATATCAATAAAATTGTTTTTATCTTCTCCTGCAAAAACTGCTGTTTGAACTTCAAGTTTTTTGTCCTTAGAAAATAAGACTTTACTGGCATTAAGTAATTTATCATTCACAATAAGATGTAATTTTTTTAAAATATCTTTTTTATTTTTATAATCAAAACTGATTCTTCCTGCGGTTTTTGCTTTAGAAATATAATTTTTCAATAAACTCTCGTCATGGAAGTACGAGCTGTCCTGATAGCGGGGATAGAGCATGCCGAGGACGCCGTCCGTGAGGTAGTCGCCGGGCTCGTAGGGCAGGTTGCCCCAGACGCGGTAGACGTGGCCGGTATAGAGGTGACGGGGGAACGACCAGCCCGAGCGGAAGTCGAGCAGCAAGGCGACGGGAGTGAGCATCACGCCCGGGGAGCCGTGCTCTTCGAGCCATTTCTTGGCCGACTGCTGGATGCGGCCGATGGGCGTAAGCTTGTCCTCCAGCAGCCAACCGTTCTCGAACCCGGCGGCCACGCAGTTGTAGAAGATGTGGCTGTAGAGCAGCCGCTTGAGCAGATTCAGGCTCGTGCCCTTGGTGGGGCCGGGTCCGTGCCCGGGCTTCTCCTCGACGCCGTACACCTTCCAGCCCCAACGGTTGAAGATGGACGCATTGCCGAACCAGGGGACGCCGTACTGCTTGCCCGCACCGCGGATGAAGGCGTAATAGACCTGGCTGTTGGGCAGGGCCTGGGCGGTCTCGGCGCCGATGAGCGTGTACACGCCCTCCTTGAGGAAGTAGTGTCCGAAGTTGAGCGAGACCAGTGTCGCGAGGCGGTTGCCCAGGTCGTTGCCCATCCGCTCGAAATGCCGTTGGAAGTTGAGGTGCTGCTCAAAGCGGCCGGCGCCGGAAGGCGTCATCTGCGAGGCGTAGCTGCCGACGTAGCGCCCGTCCTGCTCGCCGATGTCCATGCCGAGCCATCGCTCGCCGAGGGTTTCCTCGAGCATCTCGAACACGCCGGGCGGCGGGGTGAACTGCTGCCAGTATCCGCCGGGTCCCGAGCCGGGGACGTAGCCCCAAATATCGAAGAGGAACAGGTCGCGCTTCTTGATCTCCTCGGCCAGGGCGCGGAGGTTCTTGGCGAAGACGATCGGATAGCTGGGCCAGATCACGTCGCCCAGCTTGTGCTTGCGGGTGAAGCGGTCGAGCTCCTTCTCGTAGTCGACGATCTGCCCGTCCTTGACCGTGAACCCCCGCAGGCACGTGAAGCGGGTGCGATGGTCGAACGTCTCCCAGGACGGGGGTTGGGTATGACGTCGCTGGTAGTCCGGGTGCTCGCGCGGGTCGTATAGCCGCGCGTAGACCCGCGGGGGCTGCGATGTCGATAGGGCGGTCGTGCCGGCCGAGGTCTCGGCTCGGACAGGGGCCGACCCCGAGGAAGCGAGGAGAATCAGCGCGGGAATCCAACACAGCCTTCGGGAATGCATGGGTACGCGCTCCTGGTTGCGGGTCGCATCGGGCAACATGGGTCCGGAGATACGCGCCTACAGCCAGCCGGTGGCCTGGGCCAGCAGCCGGCAGTACTCGACGAAATTCGGCCAGCTCACGTCCGCCGGGATGCCGTGGTCGCAGCTCGGGATATAGCCTCCGGCGTCGATGACGGGTCGGAGGCGATCGATCTCCGCGCGCAGCACGTCGCCGCCCGCGGCCATCGCCCGCTTGTCGACGCCGCCGCGATAGGCCATCGTCTGTCCGTATTGCGCTCGGTACGCGGGCAGATCGTTTCCGGCGGCGACCTCCAGCGGCGAGTTGCAGGTGATGCCCGCCTCCTGCCAGACGGGGATCAGATCGCCGATGTATCCGTCGGAGTCGACCTCGTAGATCGGAACGCCGACCTCCCGTGAGAGATCGCCCCATCGCCGCCAGCATTTCAGGAGGAATTCCCGACACATGTCCGGACCGATCATGGGCTTGGCCTTGTAGGCCATATCCTCGCAGATCAGGATGTAGTCGGGGACGTGGCGGTCATAGATGCGTTCGAGCAGGCGTACGACGAAGTCTTCCCAGAAGTCGACCATCTCGTGTGTAAGCGCGGGGTCGTCGAGGAAGAGCATGCAGAGGTTCTCGAAGCCGAGCCATTCCCGAAGCTGCCAGAACGGACCGTGGAAGATCAGGCCGGCGGGATACGTCCGGTCGCGAAGCGCCTCGGCGCGTTCGGCGAAGTCTTCGGGGAAGCGGCCGGGCGTGTCCACCTCGTAGCGCCGCTTCATCGCTTCCCAATCGTCGCGGTTCTCGACGGGACAGCGGATCCACTTCCGCGTCACGAAATCGATCGGATCGCGGAGGTACGTCGTGTCGAACTCCTTCGAGATCTCGCAGACGTTGCCCTTCCAATCCTGGACGATCCACGTCTCGCCCAGGTCCTCGATGACCTTCTCCTCGAACTCCGGCATCATACGGAAGTTCACGTCGATAGAGACCCGCTGCACCGGCGGGGGCAAGCGGACGCCGATCTGCTCCGCGGCATAGCGGACGTAGTCCGTAACGTCGGGCGGAAGGCCCTGTGCGTGCCAGGCCTTCCGCGTGGACTTCCGTCCTCCGCCAGGCGTGAACGGAACCTTATCGGGCCGTTCGAACCGAAGCGTGGCCAGGTAGCGTTCGCGCTCGTTCATGGGGCTTCCTCGAAACCGGCGACAGGATACCGGCAGCAGGCGCATCGGCCAAGACATTGGCTGAGGCGTCGCACTTTCTTTCCCGGCCCAGAAGTGGGCGATGGAGGTTTGACCACTAACCGATAGAGAAAGCAGGTGTCTAAGGAATGGGCGGATCGGAGGGAGGGAGCGCCGCAGCCTTCCGCTCATGCCATTCATGTACTTGGGCTCAGAGAGGAACTCCCACGATGAGGATCACGACACTTGCATGCATTGCGGTGGTCTGTCTGATGCTGTTCGGCTGCATTCCCCAGGAGATCATGTTCGAGTCGGACCGCGACGGCGACTCCGAGATCTACAGCATGACCGTCGCGGGAGGGGGGCTGCTCCAGCTGACCCACAACGCCGCCGGAGACAGCGCGCCGGCATGGAGCCGCGACGGGCTGAAGGTGGCGTTCGACAGCGATCGCGACGGCAATTGGGACATCTTCGTGATGAACCCGGACGGCACGGGACAGACGAATATCACGAAGTCCGACGACAACGAGTGGTCACCGTCGTTCAACGCCGACGCGAGCAAGATCGTCTACTGGACCGATCGGCACAAGACGCCGGCGAATCCCGGAGACCATGAGATCTACGTTATGGCGGCGGACGGAACGGGCGCTACGCGATTGACCAATCATCTCGCCGACGATCGGGAGGCCGTGTTCAGTCCGGTCGACGATCTCATCGCCTTCACGTCGAGCCGATCGGGAAACTACGACGTCTACACGATGAAGTCGGACGGAACGGACGTGACGCAACTCACCGTGGATGCCGGCGCCGACCAGACGCCGTCGTTCAGCCCGGACGGCAGCACCATCGTGTGGGCCACGACGCGGGACGGGAACTCGGAGATCTATGCCATGCGGATCGACGGTTCGGGGAAGACGCGGCTGACCAAGACGCCGGATCGGCACGAGGGTCGGCCGGGGTACTCGCCGGACGGCAAGCTGATCACCTACATGTGCGTCGGTGAGGATCTCCGGGTAGACGTCTGGCTCATGAACGCCAACGGGACCGGCCAGGTGAATCTGACGAACAACCCGGCCTGGGAC
>CAZKCX010000579.1:0-4775 GCA_964550865.1 uncultured Planctomycetales bacterium | reverse complement strand
GGGCTGGCCAAGGACAAGCTCGGGCGCACCGCGCTGGGGGCGTCGTTTCAAAAGCCGCCGTTCATCGCGCTCGGCCCGGTCAAGAGCTGGATCGTCACGACGGAGGGCGGGCTCCGCGTGAACCAGGACATGTGCGTGCTCGATTCGACGAGGCGTGTGATCCCCGGTCTCTACGCGGCCGGGTGTAACGGGCTGGGGGGAATCGTGATGTGGAGCCACGGCTGCCACATCGCCTGGGCCATCACGAGCGGTCGGATCGCCGGGAAGAGCGCAGCCCAACGAGCCAAAAACAAGCGCACCTGATGCCCGCTTGCCCGCGGACAAGCCCTCTGACGTCGACAACAAGCGAATGCTTCTGGAAGGAGATTCCTGATGCGTAGCCATCACCGTCCATGCCCGGCCCTTCACACGTCCGTCTTCCTTCTGGCGATCGGAACGGTCGTGCCCTGCGGGGCTGCGGAAGCCGGACCGCTTCCCGCCCCGACCGGCCTGATGTGCGAGTTGCTGAGGGAGCCGGCACAGACCGTCATCCACAATCCGCGTCCCTGCTACGGGTGGGTGATGGAGTCGGATCAGAAGGATGACGCACAGATTGCCTACCGGATCCTCGTCGCGTCGGACGAGCAGAAGATCCGTTCCGACGTGGGAGACGTGTGGGATTCGGGACGCGTTGCGAGTCGCCGGTCCATCAACATCCGCCATGGCGGAACGCCCTTGCGGGCGAATCGCGCCTACTACTGGAAGGTCCGCGTTTGGAACAAGCAGGACCGTCCGAGCGCCTACGCCGCGCCGCAGCGGATTCGCATCGGCGAGGTGACCGAGGCGCATCGCACCGAGCGACAACGCCTCGTCAAGAGCGAGGTGGCCCCCGTTCGCGTCGAGCGGGTCGCGCGGGGCAAGACATTCGTCGACTTCGGCCGCGACGCCTTCGGCACGGTGAAGCTCACACTGACGAGTCCGGAGGCGGGCCGGCAGGTCGAGGTCCATCTCGGCGAGGTCTGCTCGGGCGGCAGCGCGATCGATCGGTCGCCCGGGGGCTCCAGACGATACCGCAAGATGACGCTCTCGCTCGAGGAGGGCACGCACACCTACGTCGTCGAGATCACGCCCGACAAGCGGAACACCGGAAAGCGGGCGATCAAGATGCCCGCCTACATCGGCGAGGTCATGCCCTTCCGCTACGCCGAGATCGTCGGTCATCCCGGCCCGCTCGACGCCGAGAAGATCCGGCAGGTCGTCGTGCACTATCCGTTCGATGAGGAGGCCTCCGCGTTTGCGTCCTCCGACGAGATCCTCAACGCCGTCTGGGAGCTGTGCAAGTACACGATGAAGGCCACCAGCTTCTGCGGCGTGTACATCGACGGCGACCGCGAGCGGATTCCCTATGAGGCGGATGCGTACATCAACCAGCTCGGCCACTACGGCGTCGACCGCGAGTACGCGATGGCCCGCTATACCCATGAGTACCTCATCCGCCGTCCGACGTGGCCTACCGAGTGGATCCTCCACTCGGTCCTGATGGCCTGGGCGGATTACGCCTATACCGGAAACACGGAGTCGCTCAAGCACTTCTACGACGATCTGTGCGCGAAGACGCTGGTCTCGCTGTCCCGCGGGGACGGCCTGATCAGCACGCGAACGGGCAAGGTCACCCCCGCCGTGCTCGACGCGATCCACTTCCAGGGCGAGCTCCGCGACATCGTGGACTGGCCGCACGGCAGCCTGGGCGGCGTGAAGGGCAAGTACGGAGAGACCGACGGCTACGAGTTCGGCGAGATCAACACGGTCGTCAATGCGTTTCACTGTCATGCGTTGGAGTTGATGACGCGGATCGCCGGCGCGCTGAATCGCGTCCAGGAGTCCCAAATGTGGGCCCGTCGCGCGGGCGGCGCGCGGACGTCGTTCAACGCCAAGCTGCTCGACAAGGACAAGGGCATCTACGTCGACGGCGAGGGGATCGAGCACAGCTCGCTGCATGCGAACATGTTCCCCCTGGCCTTCGGCCTGGTCCCGGCGAAGTACGTTCCGACGGTCAAGGCGTTTCTCAAGTCGCGCGGGATGGTGTGCAGCGTGTACGGCGCGCAGCACTATCTGGACGCGCTCTACCAGGCGGGCGCGGACGACTTCGCCCTCGATCTGATGACGGAGACCAACGAACGGGGCTGGTATCACATGATCAAGGCCGGCTCGACGATCACGATGGAGGCGTGGGACAACAAGTTCAAGCCGAACCAGGACTGGAACCACGCGTGGGGCGCCGCGCCGGCCAACGTCATTCCGCGACGCTTGATGGGCGTCGAGCCGATCGTGCCGGGGTTCGGCCGGATGCGCATTCGGCCGCAACCGGGAGATCTCGCCTGGGCCAAGCTGACCACGCCGACGATCCGGGGTCCCGTCCACGTTGCGTTCACGCAAGAGCCCGGCAAGCGATTCCGACTGACGATCCGGATTCCCGCGAACACGACAGCCGACGTCTACCTCCCCCGCCTCGAAGGCTCGTCCCGCACGGTCACCGTCGACGGTGCGGCGTATGAGGCAAAGCCGGCGGGCCGATTCCTCTGCGTGGCGCCGGTGGGCTCGGGAGAGCACGTCTTCGAGGTGCACGCGGGGAAGTAGGAAAAGGGGGACAGGCTACTTTTCTGCGCCTTCATTGAACGTACTTGATGGTGTGGGCAAACAGTCCGGGGCGACCAGACACGATGCAAGAGGCCCGAGAAAAGTAGCCTGTCCCCCTTTTTCGCGAGCACGTGCGTGCCTACCCCTACGACGCGGCGGTCATGCCGATGTCGACTCGGACGGCCGTCGCCGGGTCGAAGAAGGTCAGCGGCTGCGCGGGCTCTGCATCGGGGGAGAGGAAATTCGGAAGCTCCTCTGAATGATCGAACAGCTCGTGCGCCCGAACGACGCTGAAGCGGCCTCGCTCGTCCTCCACCACCGCCGAGCAATTCTCGACCCAGTCGCCCGAGTTCAGGTACTGGATCTCGCCGATGGTCTTGACGACGGGCTGATGGATGTGTCCGCAGACCACGCCGTCCACACCGCGGGTGCGGGCGACGTCGGCCAGCGTGTTCTCGTAATCCGTCAGGTACTGGAGGGCGCCCTTGACGCGTCGCTTCACGGCCGCCGCCAAGCTCATGTACGGAAGGCCCAGCTTGCGGCGAAGCCGGTTGAGGACGCGGTTGACCTTGATGAGCCAGTCGTAGGCCGTTCCGCCCAGGTGCGAGAGCCAGACATGGTACATCACGATCGTATCGAATTGATCGCCGTGGACGGCCAGGAGCTTCTTTCCGTCGGCGGCGAAGTGATGGGCCATCTCGCCGACGACGATGTTCCCGAACCGGTGGCCGGCCATGTGCCGTGCCAATTCGTCGTGATTGCCCGGGATGTAGACGATCTGCGTGCCGTGCTCGGCCTTGCGGAGGATCGTCTGGATGATGCGGTTGTACACGCGGGGCCAGTGCGTCTTCTTGCCGATGTGCCACATGTCGACGATGTCACCGAGCAGGTACAGATACTCGCAGTCGAACGAGTCGAGAAAGCGGAGGAGCATCTCGGCCTGGCAGTCCTTCGAACACAGGTGCGTGTCCGAGATGAAGACGCTTCGGTAGTAGGCCTTTCTCATCAGGAAAGCGTCCGCTCATGCGGGAGGGTGTTCGGGAACCAGACGTTCGGCCTTTCGGGTCGCTGCGCGGACGCCCATTCCCGCGGATGGACGTTGTGCCTCGACAGCCGAATGCGGTTCCGGATCGCTCGGTCCTTCGCATGCGCATCCCATGTTGTTTCGTTGGAGGTACGGCGGAGGTGAAGGACATCCGTGTCCGGCATCCGCGAGCCTTTCGTCTGCGGAAGTTTCCTCAGCTAGCCATCCCGACCCCTCCTGGGCCGGCCCCCCAACAAGCAGGAGTCGTTCGGGCGGCACCTTGATCCCTGCCACCCCATCCGCTCACTCAAAGTGTTGCAGATGCGGACAAAGGTCGCGTTAAGACCCCATGAAAACCGCGCGATGAGTTTGTGGGGTTCGTGCAAGGATGACGCCTCCCTCAGAAGTCGTTTCGGCATCTGGCAACCGGGCTTCTTGAGGCAGAAACGCCACTGATCGGCTTGGGCGGCGACTTCTGAGGGAGGCGTCAAGGATGCGTGGTCGTTGCGACGCGTCGTCCCCGCATACAAGGACGATTCGCGCCGCCGACGTTGCAGCCCCGTTTGCATTCTGCTCTGATGGCCCGGCCATGCACGAGGCCGCGTTGACCGATAATGATCCGCTCGTCGGCGAGTGGGCCCGCGTCCAGCCGGACCGCTCCTCTTGCGGTCGGCACGTCGCGATCGGCTCGTGCCTGGCGGCGTTCGCGCTGTCGGTTGCGTTGGCGGTCCTGAGCGACGGCGCGCACCACGACGACGACCTGACGCATTTCCTCTACGCCCAATGGGCGCTGACCAAGCCGGCCTATCTCGTCCACGACTGGGGTCGCCCCGGCTTCACGGTCTTGTATTGCCTGCCCGCCCAGCTCGGCTGGACCGCCGCGCGGATCTTCAGCGGGGTTCTCACCGTGCTCGCGGCGTGGCTGGCCTACGGTACGGCCGCGCGCGTCCATCTTCGCGCGGCGTGGCTGGTCGCGTTACTGGCCTTGCTTCAGCCGATGTTCTTCCAGCTCGGCTACACGACGCTGACCGAGACCGCGGTCGCGTTCTACGTGGCGTTGGCGACCTGGCTGCTGATCACACGGCGCTTCGGGCCGTCCGCGCTGGTCTTCAGCCTGACGATCGTCACGCGGCAT
>CAZKCX010000578.1:0-4795 GCA_964550865.1 uncultured Planctomycetales bacterium | reverse complement strand
GGATCGTCGCCGTGGCGATGTTCACCAGCGACAGGACGACCTCTTCGGTGTTCGAAATATCAGCGGCACCGAGGAGGAACGTATCGCTCTCCCCAATGTGACCGTCGTTCGCCCAGATGTCGGCCGCGAACGTCCCGCCGAGAAGCACCGTGGCGGGATCGGGGTTGGCCAGACCGTCCGGACTCGTGTCAATCGTCAACGAGCCAGAAACCACGTCGAACACACCCGAACCCGGGTTCCCAATCTGGATGGGGCCGGCAAGAGCCGGAACCGCCAACATGCACAATACCAAACCTGTTAACCTCATACCCTCAATCCTCCTTTCCTTTCCGGGCTTATCGCCCTACCTCCAGCCCCAGAGGTCGCATAGCGAACCTTCATCGGCTGCAGACACTAAAGAGGAACCTCCAACATAACACACTTTTCGGAAGACCCCTGAGCCCTGTACGGACCAACGCAAAGAGAGGAACGCCCCAAAGCATACAAACCTCGTCGGCGAGACGTGGCCTTCGCGGCCTCTCATGTACAGTTCCTGGGATTACTTCTCCCTTCCTCAGGCAAGCACAGCACGCGTTCAAGATATGAAGGCTTGACGTGCTGTGGGCCTCCATCCTCCATATGTGACATCAATACTGTACCCGAACGGGCCGTACGGGTCAAGCCTCTAGTTCTGATTTTTCTTGGACGGGCGGAATCCATATAAGTCATTCTAAAAAAGCTACGTACGCAATATTTGCGTCGGGCCTGGGCCCGAATCTTACCGTTTGTCGGCCGGTTCTTTCGACCCATCTTGATGTCCACGCAACTTCCTGCGCCGTGACTACCTTGTGAAAACCACCGGGCCGACGCTCACGCGCCATGAGGCAAGCCCCGTCGCAAGGTCAGCACGGCCATCTCCGCGGGGCAATTCACACGGATGTGAAACGGCCCGGACGTGCCCACCCCCGCGCTGATGTGGACCCAGCGGTTTCGCAAACGATGCAGACCATGTGTTTGCCGACGCCGTACGTAGTCATTCACCGACACGCTTCCTAGGCCGGGAATCCGCCACTGTCCTCCGTGCGTGTGACCGGACAGGACCACGTCCACGATCCCGCGCGGCACATAGAACGACGTGGAGGGAACGTGACACAGAAGAACCGTAGGCCAACGTGGGTCGCAACCGGCCAACGTCCGAGGCAGATCGGCCGTCGATCGCCAGCCCTCATTCGTTCCGGCGATGGCAAGGACAACGCCGTCGCGCACGATGTGGTGCGAATCGTTGATAAGAAAGCGTATCGTCCCGTCGGAGAATTCCTCCGCGAGCCGGACCGCATCATGGTTGCCCAGAACGGCGTAACGACCCAGCGGAAAAGACAGAGGCTCGATGAAGCGGCGCAACAGCTCGGCCACGCGTCGGTAGTCGCGGGGGAGGTGCGAGAAATCGCCCGTCAACGCCAGCATGTCGCAACGATGACGCAGCAACCGTTCTTGCAGGCGTTCGTGCAAGCGCGTCCACCCTCGGAAGTGAAAGTCCGAGAGGTGCGCGATCCGCAAGGGACTCAGCACGTCCGGGAGCAGAGGGAGGGGGATGTCGTACTGGCGAACCGCGATGTCACTCATCGAGAGCCGATCTCAGCGGGATCATTTCTGCACGGACCGGGATCATCAAACCCCGACTCCTATGGACCTGGGGCCGCACCGGCGCCGATGTCGCCGCATTTGCCCGCGTTCTACCCCTTCGATACAATTCCGCGGCCATCCGAATGCCGCGAGCATCGTGCGCGGAAGTTCGGGCCGGACCGTGGGAGTCTAGCGAAATCGCTCGTCCCTGCCTACGAGGGAGACACTGATGGACCCGCTGCGGCTTGGAGTGATTGGCCTGGGGGGGATGGGTCGCGTGCACGTCAAGAACCTGCGGGCAAGCAAGCTCGCGAGGCTCGTCGCCTTCGCGGATGTCTGTGAAAAGGCCGCTCGGCAAGCCGCCGACGAGATCAAGGAAGAAGACGGCTACGACGTGCCGGTCTTCCCCGACGACGAGAAGTTGATCGATTCCGGCCTGGCCGAGGCCGTATTGATCGTCACGCCCCATCCCACCCATCGAGACGTCGCGGTCGCCGCCTTCGAGGCGGGCTTGCACGTGCTTTGTGAGAAACCGCTGGCCGAGCGGATCAGCCAGGCCGATCGCATCATCGAAGCGGCCCGGAAGGCCGGTACCGTCTTCGCGATGATGTTCCAACATCGTCTCGACGGCAACAAACGACGCCTCCGTCGGGCGATTCGAGAAGGCACCCTCG
The DNA here is from genome assembly GCA_964550865.1 of uncultured Planctomycetales bacterium. Taxonomy (GTDB): domain Bacteria; phylum Planctomycetota; class Phycisphaerae; order UBA1845; family JAFGLZ01; genus JAFGLZ01. The sequence continues at coordinate 2,519 of CAZKCX010000578.1, read as the reverse complement.
GCCGGGTGACGCGCATGCACATGATTGCCACGCGGTGGTACCGCGGTCAGGACTACTACGACTCCGGGAAGTGGCGAGGGACGTGGGCGGGGGAAGGCGGCGGGGTGTTGATGAACCAGGCCCCCCATGACCTCGACCAGGTCATCTGGCAGATGGGAGCCGTGCGAAGCGTTACCGCCCGATGCCGAACCACCGATGTCCACCGGATCGAGGTGGAAGACGACGCCGAAGCCCTGCTCAAGTTCGAGAGCGGGGCGGTCGGATTCTTCGCGACGGCCACCTGCGAGCTGCCCGGGGTGTTTCGCTTGGAGATCAACGGGGATCGCGGCCTGATCAGCCTGGCCGAGGGCCGTCTGACCCTTCGCCGCACGAACTATTCGATCTTTCAGTTCAACCAGGGCGAGGAATCCGCGCGGCCGGAGAAGCTCGACGCCACGGGTCCGGCCGTCCTGCAGCCCGACGAACCGGAGGTGGGCGGACATCTCGGGATGGTCGAGAACTTCTGCCGCGCGATTCGCGAGGGCGAGGAGTTGATCGCGCCCGGGGAGGAGGGCCTTTATTCGTTGGAGCTTGCCAATGCGATGGCGCTCAGCTCCGAACTGGGCCGGCCCGTCTCGCTCCCCCTCGACCGCGGTGCCTATGACGAGCTCTACCAGCGCAGGGTCGCCGCCTCCGCGAAGGTCCGATAAGGCACTCCATCCGATGCGCCGTCGGTTTCGGTTCGCTCCGACCGCAAAGTGACCGCTATCCATGGGCTGGCCTCTTCGCGATCCGGTCGGCGGGAGCGGTGCTCGCGGCGCTCAATTCCCACTGAAAACACTTTGCGGTGGCTGGGCAAACGTCTCGCTGAATCGTATGTCTAAAGTGGAAAGGGCTCAGGCTTCATGCCGGGAGTAGGGAATGACTCGGTGGCCGCAGATCCTGATCGTCGAAGACGAGGTGGATCAGGTGGCTGCGATGCGGGGGGTGCTTCGGGAGCGGTTTCCCGACGGCCTCTTCGTCTCCGTCAACACAGGACGGCAGGCGGAAACGACAGACCTGCAGCGCTTCGATCTGATCCTCCTGGAATACCACTTGCCCGATTGCACCGGGTTGGAGCTCGTGCCCAAGTTGGTGGCGAAAGTGTCCGTGCCGGTGATCATGGTCACGGGATTGAAGTCGTGCAAGACGGCGGCATCCGCCATCCACACCGGCGCGTCCGACTACATCATCAAGACGGACGGGTACCTGGATGTCCTGCCCGTCGTGGTCGAAAAGAACCTGGTGATGGCCTCGCTACGGGCGAATGTCGCCGAGCTGCAGGAGCAGCTGCATCAGCGCTACATCGAGCTTCGGGAGAAGAACGAGCAGCTCGAGCTGCGGAACCGACAGCTTCGTGAGGCCGCCCTGCACGATCCGCTGACCGGGCTGTACAACCGTCGATACATCAACGAAGCGATCGAGCAGCTCGTCTCGCGATCCCGTCGATACAACGAGGAGCTGGCCTGTATGATGATCGACCTGGATCGCTTCAAGGCCGTCAACGACACGCTGGGCCACCTCGTGGGCGACAAGATCCTTCAGCTTGCTGGCAAGGTCATCCTCGACTCGATCCGGCAATCGGATCTGGCCGCACGGTTCGGCGGCGACGAGTTCATGGTCCTCCTGCCGAATACGCCGTTCCTTCGCGCACAGGTCTGCGCGGAGCGAATCGCCGCGCAGTTTCGTCGTGCGATCGAGACGAGCATTCCGAAGGCCGCGCACATGACCTTGAGCGTGGGCATCGCGAGTGTGGAGCGGGACCACTGTGGGACGCACCAAGAGCTTATCGCCGCCGCCGACCGCGCGATGTATGCCTGCAAGGCCGAAGGACGCGGCGGCGTATTCCCCGCCTTGGCCGTCCCCGTGTGACCGCCGCGGCGACCCGTCCGAGATCGATCTTCATCGGAACGATGACACGGGGTGTACTCTGGAGATGGAGAGCCTCAAGGACGGCGTGCGTCTTCGCGCATCAGGCCAAGACGTGGTAGATCACGGCCAGGATCGTGCCCACCAGATACATCCCGATCACGATCGTCAACCATAGGGTGAGACTCGCCAGGGGGATCTCCCGAACGGTAGGCACCTTGAGCGTCTTGTAGACGACGGCAATGGAGGCCGTCAGCGGGAGGAGCAAACCCATTCGCTGCATGCCGGACAGTTCCGGCCAGGGCATCGTGAGCAGGGCCAGCAGGGCTTCGGTCATCCTCACGCCGCTCCCGCCGCGCGTTGGCGGCGCTCCAGGGGTTCGATCTCGGCGCGCGCGATCGCGTCCAAGATCACCAAGAGGTTCAACAACCCGGCGATTCCCGTGTACACGATGGCGATGTCCACCTGCGGCCAGTAGGCAATTCGCGAGCGCTGTGCGAACGTCGCGTCGCGCATCACGTGGCCGCATGCCGGACACGCATCACCGTCCATGGGTTCCCGGGGAAGCCTCTCGCCGCACTCCGGGCATGCGTACGTCATGGGGGCGAGTCGATTGGACCCGATCGTGGCCG
>CAZKCX010000577.1:0-4799 GCA_964550865.1 uncultured Planctomycetales bacterium | reverse complement strand
CGCTTGCCGTCCTTGAGCCGGAGCGTCCGGTTCATGCAGATGCGGTCCTCGTGGCCGACGCCCACGCCGACCGTGACTTCCGTCATACTGCCCGCGGCGCGACGGACCGCGTCGAACGTGCGCGCGACCTGTTCGTCCGGCTCGCACAGCAGCCGACCCGGCGGGTGCGTGTGGGAGGCGTTCACCAGGACGTGGCGGCCGGGGATCCTCAACTCCTTCTCGACCCGCGCACGCAGCGTCGGCAGGAAGTCGTCTTGGACCTCACCGATGCCGCCGATCGCCGTGACGTCCATGGCGACGATGGCGAGCTTCGTCTGGCCGTCGTCGAGGACGAGCGCTTTGGCGAAGAGGGGATCGTTGACGCGGACCCCCTCCGCATCGGTGGTGATGTCGCTCTTGGCGACGCCCGCGCGCAACGAGCCGGCCTTCGCTTCGTTCGCCGAGACCGCGGCCGTAATGCAAAGAAGACACGCCGAAAGGACCAACGCATTCACGCAATACATGAGGAAGACTCCGCTTCATGGGACTCGGTATCGTGTGGCCGTCCGGGGCAGCGTCTCTCGGAAAGGGTGCTCGCCTGTGCCGCCGACCGGGCGCGCTCCGAAATACGCAGACCGCAGGCCTACTAGTACTGCATTTCAGAAGTATCGCGACTACCTGCCCGAGCCGCTTGTGGTGAGCTGCGTCGAGCCGCCGGATTCATCCGGCGCGGCCGCGCGGCATGAATGCCGCGGCTCGAGCAGCAACCGTGGCATGCGTTGCCCTGTCCATAGTCGCACAACTTCTGGGAACCCGGTACTAGAATCTTGGAACGCGGGAGCGTCAAGCGGAGAGAGGCATTCCACGCCCAGCAGGACGCGCAGACGATGCGCCAACGCGCTGCCCATCAATAGAAAGCCATTGAAGCTCGAAGCCCGCCGACTTGCAGGTGGTATACTGAACGCGGCTGAGACCGGACCAGCGATCCGGATCGCGTGAGGGATGACCAAGGCACATCCCCCCATTGAGGCCCGCACTTGCACAAGGAGGCATGGCATGAATCGCAGGCGCGCATGGATGTTGCTCTGCATCCTCGTCGTCGGGTGCGAGCAGCAGTACCACTTCGTCATCGACTTCAGCCAGGCGGAGGACTTCGACTGGGACGGAAAGGTCCGCCTCACCAAGACCCGTCGTACTCGCTTGGGGCCCTTCCTGACGCACGATGTGGACTGGGATGTCGACCGCATCGAGTTCCTCTCGCGCGACGGCCGATCGGCCTCGATCGACACCCGCGGCTATCGGGAGACGCCCGTCGCCTCCATCGACGTCGGCAAGCCTCAAGAGCTTCGCATCCTCGGCACGAAGGGCTTCTGGGACGGCAACAACTCGATCGTCTTCATCTTGGACCCGAACTTCGCACGTGAGATGGTCGAAGCGTCAGCGGCGACGCAGCCCGCGACGCAACCCGCCAAGAAGACCTATTCTGGCATGGGATTCCGCGGCGTGTCCGAGGACTTGCGGCCTTACGCCGAGCACGTTGACCAACTGGAGTTGGTCGACTGGTGGGCCATCGCCCTGCAAGAGGCCAACGATGTCATGATGGAGTTCCGGGTACCGAAGGAGAACGTGCGGATTGTCCTCCGCGGGGATCCCGACCAGTTCGGACCGGCCGTCCTCGAGGTCTGGACCACCGACGGGCGGTGCCTCAAGCGGATCGAGCAACAGCAGGTGCCCGTCCACCCCTTCGATCCGAACCAGCAACCGACGATCGGAAGCCGGTCGGCAAATGACTCTCAGGTGCACTGAACGAAGCTCGGCCTGCGCAAGGGCAGAGCCCTACCACAATTCCCCTTACAAGGGGCGAAGGAAACGGAAAGCGAGGTGGCACGATGCGGTACCTGGCGATGTGCGTTGTCCCATTCTTGTCCTTGGCCGGATGCTCGCATGCGACCAACGCGAAGCCTGGCGAGGCTGAGCGTCATGGGATGGCCGGTCAGTCGCTCTTCGATACGGATCGGGCTACGCTGGAGACGGACTCGATCGAGAAGATCTTAAGCGCGGAGGTTCGCATTCCAAAGCAATCGCGTTTGGCCGTCATTCAATTCGGAGGTTACCTTCCCTGGTTGGACTACCACCACGATCTTGCCACTCCCAAGCCCGACATCCAAAATCAACTGATCGCGGACCTGAAGCGCTCCGCTTGGTTGGATTGGGTCTTGCTCCTGCCGTCGCTCGTCACTCCCAAGCGGCACACCATTCCCCACCTCCGCGAAGCCGCCGCTCGAACACAAGCTGACATGATGCTGGTCTACCGCCTCTCCAGCCGGAGCAATATCAAGCGCGGCTTCTTCGGCCCGGAGCGGATCAAGTCTCAGTGCATGGCGGAGGCGGTTCTGCTGGATGTCCGGACAGGCCTGATCCCCTTCACATCTGTAAGCATTCAAGGTCACGAGGCCGAGGCGAAGCGAGGAGACCCTTCGTGGGAGGCCGTGCGACACGCGGAGATCGAAGCCGCCTCGAAGGCCCTGAAGAAGGTCGCCGAGGACATGAGCAAGTTCATCGAAGGCTTGCCGGAACTCGGCAATGCGGACAGGCGAAGCCCCGCCACGGACGCAAGGCCCACACGGTAAGCACAGTCGTGCGACCTGCGCCTAACGAGTACTTTTCACTTTGACCTCACGACGATTTCCTGTAGGATGATTTGGTGGAAGGAGTTCGGTGGGGGGCGTGTCTGCCAAGCATGTGCACAGCGCATGCGAGGCCCGCTGAGGCCGTATCCTGCTCAACCAAAGACGGCCCCCTTCACGTCTCGTGATCGCGGAGTAGTGCAACACATCGGGCTCAGCTGCCATGCGCGGAGGTCTTCTGGTCGTGGCGTACGGCGTCGGCGCGCTGATCGTGCTCGTCTTGGCGTGGCTACCCGTCGAGACCACGATGCAGCACATCCTGTATGAGGATTGCTTCTACTACCTCAAGCTCTCGAGGAACATCCTCGAGCTGGGGCAACCCACGTTCGACGGGTCGGCCCCGACGAACGGCTTCCCCCCGCTGTGGATGGGCTTCTGCGCCGCCGTGCAGACCGTTGCCGGACCGGAGCACGCGCTGCACATCGTGCTGACGGCGGCCGCGCTGCTCCATCTCGCACAAGGGTACGTCGTCTTTCGCATCCTCGCCGCTCGATGCCGTCCGGGAATCGCCCACCTCGGTGCCCTGTTCTACGTCCTGAACTACCGGATCATCGCCTGCAACATGTGCGGCCTGGAGACGCCGCTCTACGTATTGCTGTTCCTGCTGGTGGTGCATCACCTGATCCGTCGGGAGGGGCCCCTCGACGCGGTCTCGGTGGTGCTCTGCGGCATGCTCCTGGCGCTGGCGACGCTCGCCCGCTTCGATCAGCTCATGGTCGTGGGTTATGTCTTGGTGCTGATCCTCGTCGGGCGGAGGCTCGGCGGAAACGCGCTACGGGGTCGGATCATCCGGACGGCAGGCGTCGCGGCCACCGTGCTGCTGATGCTGATGCCCTGGTTCGTGTGGAGCGTCCGGCATTCCGGCACGCTCCTGCCCAGGAACGGCGAGGCGCTGCGGCTGTGCCGATTCGAGCCGTTCAACCCCAACCTTCCGATCTCGCACAATCTCGGGCTGCTGCGGCTCAAGCTGCAGGAGACGGCCTGGTGGTTCTCCGACACGGCGAACCTCCTGGGCGTGTGGCCCATCGTACGCCCCATGCAGACCCGGCAGGTGGTCTTCGTCGCCGTCCTGCTTTTGTTGGCCCTGGTGCTGGGGCTCGCCTGGACGCGCAAGGGCAAGAACCACTTCGCAAGGACCGCCCTGGCCGTCTACGCCCTGGGGCATTACGCGGTGTACTCCCTCTTCGCCTGCGCCGAGGTGCGCTACCTGATTCCGGTCTGCGCCGTCCTGATCATCCTGATCGCGATGGTCGCCGAGGATCTGCTGGACGCCTACCGGGCCTCCTCCGTCCGCGTCACGATGGTCGGAGCGTACGCACTCCTGTTTGCCGTCTCGCTGACGGCCGGCGTGACGGCGTGGCAGCGTCATCAGGGCGCGACCCGCACCCACGGCCTTCATGCCGAGCTCTACCAGATGGCCTGGTGGATTCGGGAGAACACGCCGCCGGACGCCGTCGTGGGGAGCTGGAACGCCGGCATCCTCGGGCACTTCTCGGACCGAACCGTGGTGAACCTCGACGGCGTGGTCAACAACGAGATGATCGACGTCATGCGTCGGCGCCGTCTTCTGGAATACCTCCAGGATCGAGGCATCGCGTACATCGTCGACATGCGCTGGGAGGTCGAGAAGTATATGAGGCGTTTCGCCGAGCGCCACGACTGGTTCAACGACTACGAGCAGATCCACCAGGCGGGATCGTCCGTCGTCGCGCTACGACGCAAACACCTCGGGGCCCACGCGGCGTACCGTCCCGGGTCGTGATGCTTTTAGCCTGCCAGGCCGGAAATCTCACGCCAAGCCGTTCCGCATAGTTGCCTCCATGTCCGTCTAGGCGTTTCCCTACGCCCTTGACCCAGAACTGGTAAGGGGGGTGGAATGTAGCCTTGGGATAGCTCGCCGCAATCTAGTGCTGCATTTCAGAAGTATCGCGACTACCTGCCCGAGCCGCTTGTGGTGAGCTGCGTCGAGCCGCCGGATTCATCCGGCGCGGCCGCGCGGCATGAATGCCGCGGCTCGAGCAACAACCGTGGCATGCGTTGCCCTGTCCATAGTCGCACAACTTGTGAAACGCGGTACGAGCCCTGTCAAGGGCGCTGGAATGTAGCCCAGGGCGAGCGAAGCGAGCCCTGGGT
>CAZKCX010000576.1:0-4800 GCA_964550865.1 uncultured Planctomycetales bacterium | reverse complement strand
TAGTAGAGGTAGTTCTCCAGCGAGACATCGGCCGGCACGCGGTGGTCGCAGAAGGGGATGAACCCGCCCTCCTCGCACAGCGGCGCGAGTCGTTCGATCTCGCGCAGGATGTCGTCCTTGCCCTTCGCGAGGATGTGCTTGTCGAAGCCGCCCATGATGAGCTGCTCCTTGCCGAACCGCTTTCGGTAGGCGATCGGGTCGGCCCCCCAGGTGCCGATCTCCAAGGGGAAGGCCACGTTCACCCCGTGCTCGAGCCAGATCGGTAGCAGGTCGTCCACCTTGCCGTCGCAGTCGAGCACGACGACGTCGCAGCCATGGCTCTTCAGGAGATCCGTCACGCGTTTGTACTGCGGGCCCATGACGTCCTTGACGATTCGCGGGTCGATCAACGGGCCGTGGTTGTAGCACATGTCTTCCCACAGGCTGGCGTAGTCGAACGTGCAGCCCTGGTCCTTGGCGATGCGAAGGGCCTCGGACAAGACCTCGTAGTACAACGTGCCGAGCGTCTCGACCATCTCGGGGAACAGCGTTTCGTCGTCGTAGATCAGCAGCGAGAGATTCTCCATCCCCATCCAGTTGCGGATCCAACCGTACAAGCTTCCCGCGAAGACGCCGAGCGGATAGTCGCGCTTGTCGTCTGCCTGCGCGGCGCACTGATTGGCCCAGAGATCAGGGATGCGGCCTTCGGTGGCCGGGTCGAGTCGCCACTTGAAGTCCTTCTCCCAACTGGGTCGGTCCTTCAGCGTCCACTCGAGATAGTGGGGAATCGTGCCGTGTTGTTTCCGCTGCCGCAGGGTGACGCCCGCGTCGTCCCTCACGATCTGCGTCTCGCCTTCATCCTCGATCACCTTGGTCTCGAACGCGGGGCAGAGGCTGATGTTGGCCTGCATGACGACCCACTGCCGGTCCATGCCGAAAAACTCATCGGTGTTGACCCCTTTCGGCAGGCCGTACTGCTCCCACGCCGTGATCGTCTCCGTCCAGAAACCGAAGTCCCAGATCGGGCAACGGTCCACCGGACGATAGTGCATCTGGTTCACGAAGCGTTCACGATCGTTCATCAGGTCCTCCACGGAAGGCACAGCAATGTCGTGCGCACGCGTCTCTGCACGAGCGGCAGGCATTATGACGCTTCTTGCGTTGGGGCGAAAGAGACGAGCCCGACAACGGGAACGACAATCGCCGTATCGTTCTCGATGCGGCGTCGCCGCTCGGCATGACGGCCTGCTCTCGTCCCCGATTCGCTCAGATCAAGTTCGGCAGCAGGGGTCCTTTCTTCCTGGGACGGCCGATGAGTTGGGGTACCAGCCGCTCCAGCAGCTCGATAACGGGCACGCAAACCAGCATCGAGAGGATCGTCACGATCGTGCAGAGCAGGAAGACGGAGCCATGGGTATCCCGCGCGATCGATGAGAGCGACCGGGCGATCCAAACGTTCAGCCAGATCAGGAAGAACCCGTTTAGCCCCATGAGGACCAAGGAATGCTGTCCCCAATAGGTGATCCAACGGTGCGCCGGCGTCAGACGGGACAGGGCGATGACGCCGAGCGAACCCGTGATGGCCGTGAAGGGAAAGAGGAGAATGTTGCCGTGATTCAAGGTGGTCATCGCCACGTAGGCGACCTTGACCTTCTGGGACCCGGCCAACGCGCCCCATGTCACCGTATTCAGGTGGAACGTGGCGGCCGTAAGCACGAGGCATACGAGGGCCAAAGTGGCGTTCTGGTCCTTCCTGCGGGTCTTGCTTTCCAGGCCCGAGACGCAAAGCAGACGACCGAACAAGTAGAAGGCATAGGCCACGAAGGCCTCGCCGAAGTACCAGAACCGGATCACGCGGGCGAACACGGGGCCCAAATCACTCGCGTTTTCCGTGACGAAGTACCCCACAAGGTAGGAGCACACCCCGGTGACGACGATGTGGCCGGGCTTCCGGAGCAGCGGCCCGAGGAAGACGTGAAACAGCTCGGTCACGAAGAGGCAGATGATGAACCACGTGATCCAATTGAAGACGGGCAGCCCGACAAGCGTCAGCTTCACGCGAAGGAGAAACTCGGACATCGGCATGGTGTCCGCGCGGCCGACGGGATAGAGGTACCATAGAGGGACCACGATGACGTTGAAGAAGAGAAGGGGGATGATCCTCGCGGTGACCAGTTGATAGACCGCCTTCGTCCGCGAGACCGGCTCACGTCTCGCCAGATACCCCGCAACGATGAAGAACAGGGGCATATGAAAGGAGTACACGAATTTGCACTGCATCGAGGCGGCAACGGACTCCTTGGCGTAGATGCCGACGATATGCCCGAAGAATACGAGGGCCATTCCGTACGAACGCGCCGTGTCCAGCCAGGGAATCCGGCCCTCGCCCAGGCTGTTCATCGGTATCCGTCGTTCTGCGATTGTGGTTGCCACGACGTCTGTTCCCCCGAGGGGTCTTCGGGTCGAGTCGGCCTAGCCCACCTCCTCGAGGGCAAGCCGGGAAGCCCGCCTACTTCGCGGGTGCAAGGACCACGCAGTCCAGACCGGCCATGTAGCCTGTTGCTTTCGGGTTCTTGCCGACGACCTCCATCCTGAGTTTGGCCTTGGGCCTCTCGAGCTTGACCGTGCCAAGCTCCACCGGTCCGAAATGGACGACCCCGTCGTGGAAACCGTCAATAGGTTTGCCCAACGTCTGTCCGTCGATCGCGTACCGCACCTTGCCGTAGTCGATGGCCTTCGTGCCGTGGACGATGACCTTGTACTCGCCGCTCGTATCGACGGGCAACTCGAACTCGACCCACTGCCCGTCCTTCGTCGGACGAAACCACATCTGGCCGTTGCCGCTCCAGTGCGGTCCGAAGCCCTCCATGTCCTGCGGGCTGCACTGGCCCTCCGTCTCGCGCGCGACGATCCTGAGCTTCTCACCCTCGATCGCGCCCTTGACGGTCTTCGGCTTGGGCGGCTTCTTCTTCTCGGAGATGCCCCGCCGTTCCACGGGCACGGGCTCGAAGAAGTCCTTCGACTCCGCCGTCGCGTACCAGTAGGTCGTGCAGGCGTAGTCCTTGTCCTTCCCGTAGTTCTCGATGGTCATCAGAAACGACTTCTGAAACGGAATGCTGTCGATGATGTGGAAGCGATTGACCGAGCTGTGGTTCATGTTGCCCGGCCCGTCGCAACGCGGCTGATTGTGATACGCGTGCCGGAACGGCTGATTACAGCACCAGGCGTAGCCGAAGTAGTCCTCGCTGCCCGTGCCGTACCAGCTGGGGAACCGCTCACCGTCGACCCAGACCTTCTCGTCGCCCTCGCCCCACCAGTGCCGAACGGGGTTGAATACGAACATCGCCACGCCGACGTAGCGTCCGCGGCCCTCACACCTTAGGAACGGCCAATCGAACGTCGTGTTCGGATTCGATCGACGCCAACCGGTGTTGAACGTGAGCAGATCTTTGCCGGGCGTCTTCTTCGTCGCGAGGCGGACGTCCAGCTCGACCTCTTGCTTCCCTTGGTTGTGGAACGTCACCACGGCGGTCTTGTTGTAGGGCATCATCCAGTAGCAGTACATCCAGCCGTCCTCGAGCATGCCGAGCGGCAGGCCCTTGTACGGATGGATGCCCGGCGCCGTCCCGAAGAAGTCGCCCAGCGGCGCCCAGACCTGCGGCGGGTCCGCGCCGTCAGAGGTGATGCTCAATGCGACCTCGCGCAACGCCTTGTCGAGCGTCGGCGCCGAGGCCTTGACCTTGAGCGCACGGATCGCGGCCGGTCCGTCCTTCATTGTGAAAGCGGTCTTCTTGCCCGGCGGCAGCGACGTCTTCTTGCCGGTAAGGGCGGGTAGGTCCTCCGGCCCGCCGGACGGATCGCTGAGCACCGTACAGACTTTCGTGTAGGTGTCCCTGTTCTGACGGAGCAGATCGCGGGACCAGGTCGGGAGCTTGGTGTCGGGCGTGTAGGTCCAGTAGTCGATGAGGTAGTACATCTTCTTGGCGTTCTTGCCGTGGTCGATCGTGATCTTGCAGCTCTTCTGGTAGGGGATCGGAAGGTAGAGATTCGCCCCCATCGACCGGCGTCCGACGATCGGCTCGGCGAAGGGTTTGACCTTGCCGGTGGTGAGATCGAGGAACCGCTCGGCGAGCACGGGCTCACTCCTGCCGTCGAGGTAGATCTTCAGCACGCCCATCGGGTTGGCCGACCAGAGGCGAACGACGCAGCCGGGGCCTTTCATGTCCGCCATCACCCACTCGTCGCCTTCCGTGCGAAGGTAGTTTCCGAAGTCGGCGTTCGCCTGCCAGTCGATCTTCTTGCCGCTCGCGTCGATCCGCGACGCGCGGTCGTAGCTGCTGAACTGCTTGCAGGTGACGCCCGGCTTGGGCGGCAGGGGGAGACGCGTCAGATCGATCATACCCAGCAGCAGGTCTTCGTACGTCATGGATGTCGGGGCGGGTTTCGCCTTCGGTTGTGGCCTTGCCGCGGGCTCGGCGGCAGGCCCTTCGGCCTCCGAAAGGGGCTTGGCCTTGGAGATGGTCGCAGGAGCCGAGCCCTTCTCCGACGATCCACAGCCCACCCCCCAGCCGATCGTCAGCGCGCCGGCCAGGATCCATAGCGTTCTCATCGTTCGGTCTTGCGTATTCACCACAGTCTCCCGAGACGGCTACAATGCCCCCAGTCCGTTCGCGTCCCGGCTCCTTCGCAGGAGCAAGCCCCGCCTGAAGGGCTTCGGAACGCCGTGTCCGCCCGGACGGGGCACGGATTCTAAGCTGTCCGCAAGGGTTTGAACAGTTGAGCAGCCTTGCCTTCTGTGGCCCAGCCGCCCTCGGCTGGGGC
>CAZKCX010000575.1:0-4807 GCA_964550865.1 uncultured Planctomycetales bacterium | reverse complement strand
CTGGTCCTGGCCAACTCGGACAAGCGGCGGGTAAGCCTCTGCAAGCTTGTCCGGGCGATGCGGCCGTCGGACTTCATCTGGCTGACCGATGAGGCCCGGCTGTTCGACCGCGGCGTCTCGGCCAGCATCTGGGCCCGTGGCGGCCAGGTTGATTCCCCGCTCCGGTCCATCGTGACCACGGATACCCCTTGCCCGCCGCCAACCCCTATCCTCAAGACCACAGAGACACCGAGTTGAGCACGTGTTCATCCGTAGATCGGCTGAGCCCAGCGCCGCCCTGGCGCCGATCGCATTGTGTGAGGGACCGTCTTGCCTGGCGGTGCCGCGGTAGGAAGCTGCTTGTACGCACTCACACGCTGCAAGATAATGAACTTCGGGACGGAGAGACTGCCCCGGGCGGTCTACCGGCTTGGCATGGGCCAGCAGCCCCCGGCACGCCCGACCGAGGCCGAAGCTCGTGTCCTTGGGGATCTCCGCCCGTGCCCGGCGGTAGGACCGTAGCTGGAGCAGAACGTCGTCATGATCACCAGCGAGACCATACGCCGGAAGCGCGACGCGATCCTCGAAATCGCCTCCCGGTACGGCGCACGCGACGTGCGAATCGTCGGCTCCGTTGCCCGCGGCGATGCGACCGATGAGTCCGATCTCGACCTGATTGTCCGCTTCGAGCCGGGGCGTTCGCTCTTCGATCATGGCGGGCTGATCATGGACCTTCGGGACCTATTGGGAATCAGAGTGGACGTGATCGATGAGGAAGGCATGCGCGATCGGTTCCGGAACCATGTCATGAAGGAGGCCATCCCACTATGAGGCCCGATCGACTGCTCCTCCAAGACATGCTGGAAGCTGTCGAAGAGGTGCTCGACACCACCCCGCCCACGCGAGAGGCCTTCGATGCCGACAAACTCGTCCGCTCTCACGTTCTCCGCCATATCCAGATCATTGGCGAGGCTGCCTGGCTCTTGTCGCAGGCGATCAAAGACCGTCACCCGCAGGTCCCCTGGAAACCCATCGCCGGCATACGTCATGTCCTCGTACACGACTATTTCGAGGTGAACTGGGCTCGCGTCTACGAAACCGCCCGCACCGACGTACCCGCGATCAAGCCTCAGATCGAGGCGATCCTCGCTGCCCTCCCACCCGATGAGGACGCCGATTCGTGACCCGGTGACGCCAGGCAACGCCGACCCCGAGGATCCCCGAACCGGCCCTCGGTCTTCGCACACGTTCAGCCAACCGACGACGCCGAATCCGTCGGCCTTCCGCCCGACGGGGTCTCCTCCATCACCGACCGACAAGTCCCCCACCGCGTCATCGATCCGCAGCGAGGTGTACCGAAAAGGGGGCCGAATCGTACCTTAATCCCGCCGAAAGAGTGCCATAAATGGCTGCTCAGGGTACGAGATCTGTGTATTTTCGGTACACCCGAAATCCTCGTCAGAGGCGGGATCACAAGGACTTAGCTCCTGTACCAAAAATCGAAGAAGTTGGTTTGCCAACCTGAACCCAGGACAAGAATCGCAGGTCACGCCTGATCCCGCGATACGAACCCGACGCACCGGCTCGGGGCCGCGCAGACCCTCCATCGTAAGCCTTTCCCCTGCGGGGCCGGCCTGACGGCCTGAAGGTTTATCGAAGGGTCCGCTCAACGCCCCCTCGCCGCCGGCGCTGGTGGGTGGCTCTCCTTCTGGCGAGAGAGCGACCCGTGACGTGGCTTGTCTCGGAGGTCGAAGATGTACATGAATCAATTCATCTGCATGGAGCTTTACCGCATCCGCGAGGAGTACCGCGTCAAGGTCAACGAGATCACCAGTCGACTCGAGGAGATCGCCGCCGCAGTGGATCGAGCCAGGTCGGAGCCGAGGTCGCGTGTCACGGTCATCAAGCCTTCGATCAAGATCCTACCCCTCCGGTTCACGTGTCCTGAATGTGGCTGCCAAGAGTACCGGGAGCAGTACGGTTTCAGGGCGTGCGCGTGGTGCGGCGGGGAAGGTCGCCGGGTGAAGGCTTAGCCGCCCGCTGCCGCCTCCGGGCCGACACGCTTTCCCGCGTCGGATCGTTGACCCAGATCCCCGCGCTGCCGACCGCCGCCGACCACGCATCGAAGGCCGTCTGGCTCCCCGTTCCGTCCAGCCGTGCGCCATGCTCACTCAGGCGGATAGGCGCAAGGGTAAAGCTTAAATACTCTGAGTCGCAGAATGACCACATGCTCCGCGCAGATCCAATCTCACTCTCCGAACTCCGTTACCTGATGGCCGATCTCGGACCGGACTTCGTCCTGGCCTTCGCCCTCTTCACCTCGCTGACCTATACAATCCTTCGGCGCCGGTTCGGTGCGCGGCGTTCGGTCGTGGTGATGTCGGCTACGCTGGGGTTGGCGCTGTCGATCGGGTTGGTCACGTGGGAGTACCAGAACGGCTGGTCGATCCGGGACGTCGGGCCGATTGCCATCGGCATCGCGCTTCTCCTTCTGACGACGGCTCTCTACGCAGCGATACGGCCCATGGCCGGCGATTGGGCGGGGGTGATGCTGGGTCTTGGCACCGCTGGTCTCGCGGCCTGGTGGCTCGGGCTGGGTGAGCTTCTGGACGAACGTATCGTGCATGCGCTCGTACCGTTGATCCTGCTGAGCGGGATGGCGGCCTTCCTGCTACACCGAAGCCGACCGCTACGGCGCTCATACGCGACGGTGCCCGTTCGCGTCCGGCACGACATGAGTGATCTCTATCAAGACCGGCTCGTCGCGGACCGAATCAGGTCCGGTCTGCGACGGGTTCGGAACAACGCCGCCCTCCTGACGCAACGCCCGGACGGCGCCGGCGACGTGATGTTGCAGCTCCGGCGCCTGCTGCCTGCGGAGGGCTGGCTGACGCAGCGGATGGCCGGGCTTCGCGCAAAGGCCCGTCAGATCCGAAAGGGTCAGGCCGTCCGGATCGAGCAGATTCGCGGCCGGCTGAGCGGGCTCTCCGGCCGGAAGCGGCGCAAGCTCGCCTCGGAACTCACTGCCCGCTACAAGGAGCTCAAGCTCGATGCCCGAATTGAGCGGCTCGAGAAGGCCGTGGCCGAGAACGAGCGAAGGGTCGGTGAGTTGACGCGAAAGGCCGCTGCGTTGGTGGAGGCGCGCGACTATCGCAACGTCCCTGATGTCCTTGAGGCCGCCGTCAAGCTGCAGGACCATAACGCCAAGCTGCTGCGGGCCATGGCACGGACCGAGGCGCGGTTGATGCAAGAGGCTGAGTCGGCCGCAAAGAAGCTCAAGACCACCACGCGGCCCGCTTGAGGTATTGCTCGGCGGAGACTCTCACGATGAGGTTGTTCACCCTTGGTTACGGCGGACGTGACCCGAATCAGTTCCTTCATGCGCTCCAGGACCATGGGGTCAGGACGGTCGTGGACGTTCGGAAACGACCTCACCGGGCCTTTCTGCCGGTGTTCGCCAAGGCCACGTCGTCCAAAGAGGGCATCGAGCAGCTCCTGAGCTCTGTGGGGATCGCATACCGGTCGATCCCTGAATTGGGCAACCCGTATCGCGAAGGGGATTGGCGCGAGCGATATGAGCGCTTGCTGTCGGATAGGGTCGGGCTTCTCCTCGATGCTCTCGAAGGCTTGGCCGAGCCGGTGTGCCTGCTCTGCGCCGAACGTAACCCGGCCGAGTGCCACCGTTCAATCATCGCAGATACGCTCGCAGCGCACGGTTGGGACGTTGAACACATTGGGTGAGGGAGGCCTGATCTGTTTCGAAGTCACAGGGCGCCGACGTCCTTGTGGCAAAGTGGCTCCTCTTCTCCGGATGGCGGCGTTACGCGCGGCACTACTCCGAATGCTGGCGGGCCTTGAGGGCCGCCAGCCAACGGACGGGATCCCCGAAGACCTCCAGGAATTGCCGGTCGGCCTTGGAGCCGAAGCTCAAATTGACCTTGACATACGTCTTGGGCTCGGAGATCCGGACCTCGCCAAGGTGGAGGAGCCACGGGTCTCGCTTGACCGTCACAGGCCTAGCGACCTGGTCGACCCTCGCACACAACCAGACCCAAAGGATGAGGCCGTCCGGCTCCGGGCCGACCTCCGTGCGGCGCTCGCTGTCGCTGCCTCTGGCCTTGCTCTTGAGCCGAAGGACGGACTGTTTGCGGGTATGGTAGTGGATGCTGATTACGGACGCCTGATCGTAACGGCCGAGCTCTCGGTCGCTGGGAATCCGAATCTCACAGCCCGGAAGGTGTTGTCTTGCCAGGTCCGCAAGGTTCTTGGCCAGGGCCTCCGCGAGACCGCGAAGGTCCCAGCCGGGGCCGAGCTCAAAAGGCTTCTCCCGAATCAACGGGATGCGAGGCTTCCGTGGCTTGCGCGGGGGACGCGCCAGCAGCGTGTGTTCGAGCGACGGTTGTCCGGCTTGTGGTTTGGCGAGCGTCAGCTTGATGTCGTAGGCCCCCGGCACGGGGACGTCGAAAGCGGTGCACTCGGCTGCCGCTCCGTCCGTACCTTGCAGGATCTGAATCCGGAGCGATTTGCAGGGCACGGCCTCAAAGGTGAAACACCCGTTCGTGTCCGTCGTGGTGGTCTTGAGAACGCTCCGAGGGCCGCGCGCCTGCTTCGCCACCAACGAGAGCGTTCGATCGGTTAGCGGTTGTCCGGCCGGGTCCGTCAGGCGTCCGCGGATCGTGGCCGTAGGCCGCTTCGAATCAGTGTCTGTAGGGGCACGGGTCGCGTGGGCGGTCTGTGCAGAAGCGTTGGGCGTGTCGAACAGGGCGATGACCGAGGGAACGAGCAATGCAAAGGCTACGGCAAGTGATCCGGTCACATTCGCATGGCT
>CAZKCX010000574.1:0-4822 GCA_964550865.1 uncultured Planctomycetales bacterium | reverse complement strand
TGCCGTCGGCCACCACGGGGGCGCCGCGGACGGGCCACGACGAGATGAGCCGGCCGTTGCCGAGCACGCGCCGCTCGCGCGGTGCCGCCGCGAACTTCCACACAAGCTTGCCCGTCTCGGCGTCGAGGCAGTACAGGAACCCGTCGTCGCTGCCGACGTAGACCTTGTCCTTCCACCCGGCGGGCGCGAAGCGGATGGGGCCGTCGGCGTAGAAGCGCCATTGCTCTTCGCCCGTCTCGGTAGCCAACGCGGTGACGCTGTCGTTCCGGGAACTCGTGAGGAACATCCGCTTGCCGAGGACGATCGGCTCGTAGCTGAGATCGAATCGCAGGCGCTTGGCGTTGGGCCATGCGCGGTCGAGCGGGGGGCATTCGCGCACCCATTGCAGATGCAACCGGTCGGGCAGCTCCTCCGGCGAGGCCGCGCTTCGGCCGGTATCGTATCGCCACATCGGCCAATCCCCGGCGTGGGCCGGCGGGTTGGCGAATGCCACTGTCAGGAGAAGAATCAGGAACGTGGTACATCTCGATCGGAACATCATGCTTGCGTCGCTCCCGGAGCAAGGTGGACTTTGAAGGCGCGACACGCTTCGGCCTCGCGCCGATGTCGACTCTCCCGTTCGCCTATGGGTTGGGTGCCGGAGGACCGGCCCATTCGGAAGGGGCGGACCGGCCTGGTATGATCCTCAACACGCGCTAGGTTGTCGACAGCATTCCATGTGGTTTTCGTTCGGGCCCGCCGAGGGTTCGTCTTCCTCACGCTGGTGGATGGGAACTCCGGTTGATCACGAGCAGCGCCACCGTCGTCACCACGATCACGATGCCCGCCAGGGCGATCAGGACGTTGCGCTGCAACGCCCCCCGCTCGGGCGTCGAGTCCGCCATCGCGGCGGCCGCCGGCGTATTCGGTTCGTTCGGTTGCGTCGTGGCCGGCTCGCGCCGGCCCGTGAGCATCTCAAACTCGACCTGATCCACGATCAGGCTCTCGATGGCGGCCTCCCAGTCGGCCGTCATCAGGACGTCGGTCCCCGGGTTCGCGGCCTTGGCCTGACAGAAGCACGGGCCGACGAGAAACGCACACGCCTCCATGATCGTCTCGGGATTGATCCCTTTGCCCACCAGGGCGAAGAGCATCCGACCCCGGCCGAAGATCGGAAACGCCATCGGCTCGTCCTCGTAGTCCCACAAGTCCGGCTCACTCTGCATCAACACGCGAACGAACATCGCCTCGTTCGGATCGTTGCGATCGACCGGCACGATCGAGAAGGCGATCTTTACGGCCTCGTCGGGCATGGTCGGAAGGGCCCCGCCGCCCGGTCCGGCCATGGCCTGGGCCTCCTCCTCCGAGTGAGGTTTCATGGCCTCCTCGTGCCTGGTTAGCTCCTCGTGCAGCACCTTCTGGGCTTCGGAGTCCTTGGTCTTGTCGCCGCACTGGAGCATCGCCCACACGACCGAATCGCCGGAGATGAGTCGCATTGCGATCTCGCGTCGCGCGGGGGAATCGAGCAGTCGCTTGACGACCTGCAAGTTCGGCGAGCCGGCCCAGACGTCGTTCGGAATTCGCGTCCGAATCGGATAGCGGATGACCATCCACGGCAGCTTGGCGTTCTTCTGCTTTTCCCAGACGGCCTTGACGTAGGGGTTGAGGTCTTCGTTGAGGTCGACCAGAAAGACGCGGCAATTCGCGGGCGGGGGGTCGCCCTCCAGCCGCTTGCCGAGCCAATCGATGACGGCCTGATCCTTGGCGGGCAGTGGCTCGCGATGGAAGACGAAGACGGCGTAGTCGTCCGCGGGCCAGCGCTCGAGGGCGTAGCGGAACACCGGCACCGAGCAGGCCCGGGCTTCCTGGATCGCCGGAGCGAACCACGCCGCCACGCCGGCGGCCAGTAGCATCGCGGCCGGGAGAGCGGAGCGGCCGCGAAATCGCCGATGATGATCTCTAGTATGGAGCATGGGTACCCGGATTGCCTTTCGTTGTGAGGCTCGCCGCCTCCGTCGCCATTGTAGTCGGTCGCGAGTCCCCGCCCAAGGGCCGCGAGGACGCCGCAGTCGGGCTGCCTACTCCCTCACCGAGCGCCCGTCGCCGCGCGGAGCTTGACGATCGCATCGGCCGTGCGTCGTCGCCAGCGCTTGTAGTCGGCGGCCCCGTATTTCGCCGACAGCCAGACCAACAGCGGGCTCTCCTCCTCGATGCCGCGGAGGTCATCCGGCAGGTTCGGCAGGTTGCCTCTCAACGAACCCAGCCACGCCTTCGCGCCTTGGACCGCCTTGGAGAGTTCAGCCGACGGCGTATGGAGCTTTTCGGCGTCGGCGAGGAGCCGTTCGAGCGTCGCGACGTAGCGGAGGTCGTCGATGCCCTCGCGATACGCCTCCCAATGCCGCGTCGGGATGGGCGTCTTGCCGTCTTCGGGCGAGGTCACGGCGTAGCCGAAATCGTGCCCGCGGGTGCGCGGCCCGTCCGTATCGTCCAGCGGGTTGACCTTGGTGTGCTGGTACATCCACGGGACGTGGCAACGGATGGGGCTCATCCACAGCCAATAGCCGTTCACGAGCCGCGTCCACTCCGGGACGAAGAACGAGCCGCGGATATTGTGATACGTCCAGGCGACGTCGCCCGCGGCCTTTAGCTCGTCGGCCAGGTCGTCGAACGAGTGCCCCGCCTCCAGCCACGCTTCCATCTGATGCCCGTTGTACGACCGGATGTCGACGTACGGGTCGAGGACCTTGGTGAGCGCGACCGTCTTCGCGTCCGGGCGGTTGTGCATCGTGATGTAGATCCGCAGGTCCGGCACGCGCCGCACGAGCTCGGTGAGAAAGACATAGGTGGGCAGCCGCGTCTTCGTGAGCACCTCGTCCATGTGCGTGGCCACCAGCTCGAACTGCGGGAACCTCTTGTCGATCTCGACGATCCGCTTCAGCCCGGCGAGCCCGGCCTGCTCGAACCGCGCCCTCTTCGCGGGCGGGTTGTCCTTGTCGGGTCCGACGCCGCACATGCCTGCCAACCGGCGGAGCCCCGTGCCGACCGGAAGCGAACCGAGGAAGCCGTGCTTGCGCATCAAACGCAGGCCGGCCAGCAGACGCTCGTCGCTTACCCGGATGTCATCTCCGTCGGACACGTACTCGATGCCGATGTTCGGCTTGAGCGTATTGGCGCCGTGCTCGCGGATGTCGGCCATCTCGAGCTCCATCCGCTCGATGTCCTTCTCGAAGTCGCGGAAACGGTAGTACATGCCGAACTGCCGTCCGCCCGGCGGGTCGAGCCGAAACGGCAGGACCTCCAGGGCGACGCGGACCTCGCTCGGTGGTGTGTCCTCCGGCTTGATCCGCCACACGCCCGCGTACGTGCCGGGCTTGGCGTCGTCCGGGACGCGGACCATCGCATAGACCTGACGAAACGTTCGCGCCGGCATATGGACGAAGGGCTCGTCCAGTAAGAAGCGCGAGACCAGCTCGCACAGCTCCGCCGGACGCCAGTAGAACTTGCGGTGCGGACATCGCATGACGTAGCGGAGGTCGACGGCATCGCTGGGGATCTTGCCCGCGGGGCCGCGAAGGTCGCTCGCTTCGACGCGGACGCCCATGAGCGGCTTGTCCGCATAGATCACGAAGCTCACCGGCTCGTATTCGCCCGGCGTGGCGAAGGCATCGAGGGCGAGCCTCTCCGGCCAGGATGGGGGTGGCGCGTTCGGATCGAGGTCGTCCAGCGGAAGCCACGGCGCGAGGCGATAGCCCTTCTTCGATTCAGCGAGCTCGAAGCCGAGCTTGTAGGCATCCACCTTCAGGCGGCACGGCAGGGACATCCACTTCGGGAAGGGCTTGCATTGTGGCGGCGGCACGGCTTGCGCAGGCTTGAGCAAGATCAGCTCGCCCCAGTCCGCCCAACCGTCGCAGGGCGCGTCGCCCGCGCTCTCTGTCAGGAAGCGGATCCGCTTCACACCCTCCAGCGATATCGTCGCGCGTTTCGGCTCGTCGCCGCGCCGCACTCCGGACTCCTCGAGCAGCGTCTTGCCCTCGCCGACGATCCGAAACGACACGCGATCCTTCGCGGGCGCCAGCTGGCTCACGCCCACCGTAACGATGAGCCGATCGAAGTCGGCAGGTACGTCGTAGGCCACCTCGGCGTCGCCCGTCGTCGCGAGCCCGCGGGGGTAGATCTTCCCGCCGAAGACGAGCGGCACGTCGAGCTCGCCGTAGGGCCGACGGCCGTCGGGCGTCGGCGGATACCATTGCTGTCGTCTCGAGCTCGGCTCGGCATCGGTGAGGAAGGACAGGTTCGCGGATTGGTTCACCTTGCCCGACCCTTGCGCGGACGCGCGGATCTCCTCGGGCGTTCGCTTGCGGTCGGAAATGCGCAACTCGTCGATCAAGCCGGGCATGGCATGGAGACGGATCGACTCAGGGATGCCGCGCGGCGACTTGGCGTCGGTGACGGGCCTCCGCGCGAGTCGCCCGTCGGCGTAGAACGCCAACTCGCCTTCGCCCCACGTCACCGCCAGGTGTCGCCACACGTCTGGCTTGAGATCGCGCTTGGGGTAGTCGACGCGACGCCAGACCCAGTCGTCGGGCGGCCCGCCCCGCATGGCGGCGCCGAACCGGCCGGGCTTGATCTGATTGAGGTGGAGGTAGCCGTGTTCGCCGCAGCGGAAGCTGAGGACGTGGAACTTCTCGCCGGGCTCCTCCTCGAGGCAGATCCACAGCTCGATCGTCCCCTGATTCGGATCGAGGTTCCCCCGCCCTGGGAAGGCGATCCACTGTCCCTCGCGAAGCCGTAACGCCTCGCCGAACCGGCCGGACTGCCCGTACGTGATCTCGCCGGCGCCCTC
>CAZKCX010000573.1:0-4841 GCA_964550865.1 uncultured Planctomycetales bacterium | reverse complement strand
GCCCTCCCGGACTCGGATGCACCCCGTCGGCCGCCCAGAACCCCGGAGAGCGAACGGAGCACAGCCGCTCGAAGATCCCGTCGAGCGGAACGAGAATCGCATGGAACTCCTCCGCCAACCCCCGCACGACGCGGATCTCGGCGTGGAGGCCCTCGCGCAATTCCGCATAGCTCGGCGAGGAGGGCAGCAGGAACGGCTCGAGGAGAATGGGCCGCGCGCCGAGCTCGTCCCGGACCCGCTCGAGGAGCCACCGGTAGTCGGCCTCGAACGCATCCACGTCGCCTCCGCCCATCTCCCACCGACGCCAGACATCGTTCACGCCGATCAGGATCGACACCCAAGACGGCGCGAGGTCCAGGCAATCCTCCTGCCAGCGGGCGCGGAGGTCGTCCACCCCGTTGCCGCTGATCCCACGGTTGATGAAGCGGATTCGCCGCTCCGGGACGAGCGCCGTAAGGAGCGATGCCGCCATCATCGCGTAACCTTGCCCAAGCCCGCCCTCGCCTAGGAAGGCTCGCCCCGCGTCGGTAATGCTGTCGCCCTGAAAGAGGACGACCGCGTTCTCCTCGATTCGTAGGGACATGCAGGCCTCCTCGACGGCTTGGCGTCGGACCGCGAGCTATCATACCCGGTCCGCCAACGGTCCTGAATCCGGCGGGCGAGCGGACGCTGAACGTGTCGCTGCCAAGCGACAGGCACCTTCGCGCGAGGGGCCGTGGGGCGGATTCGGTCCGGGCCAAAGCTGCTTGCAGGGACTATTGACAAGTTGCGCGGTTCTCCTCGTTGTGGCCCAGCCGCCCCCGGCTGGGTAATTTGATGGCTCACCGCCGAAGGCGGCCGTGCCTGGACGCGCACGGCCGAGGGCGGCCGTGCCACACTGGACACCCATTCTTGCGAACCGCTTAACGACGGGGTTCCGTTCGTTTACCATACGGGGGAATTCCCGTCCGGACCCACGCCTTGGTGGCGTCCGCCGGACGGCTGGCGTCTGCATCGAGCGGAGCGCAACGGCCATGCAAGGGCGTCCCACGATCTTGCTCATCGAAGACGAGTCGGACCTCGCGGACCTCATCTGCTACCACCTGGAACGTGAAGGATACTCGTGCCGCCGGGCCGAGGACGGCGAGCGCGCGGTGGCCGAAGCCTATCACAAACCGCCCGACCTCATCATCCTCGATCGCATGCTGCCCAAGCTCAGCGGCGATGAGGTGGCCGCCCGCCTCAAGCGGGACAACCGCACGAGCGAGATCCCCATCATCATGTTGACGGCGAAGGCGGAGGACGACGACGAGCTCGTCGGATTCGCCCTCGGCGCGGACGACTACATTCGCAAGCCCTTTTCCGTGAAGCTCCTGCTCGCACGGATCGCGGCCGTCCTCCGCAGACAGGAAAGCGCCCAGTCGTCCAGCGAGGTGCTGATCGGCGGCCCGATCACGCTCGACCACAGCCGCTATGAGGTGGCCATCAGTGGACGAATCCTGGACCTGACGGCCACCGAGTTCCGAATCCTGGGCGCGCTTATGGCGGCGCGCGGGCGGGTCCTTTCGCGGGAGCAGCTAATCGACGCGGCCATCGGCCAGGACGCGGCGGTCACCGATCGGGCCATGGACGTGCACATCGCCGCCCTGCGCAAGAAGCTCGACGACGCCGCGAGCTGCGTGCAGACCGTTCGCGGCGTCGGCTACGCCTTCCGTGTGCCCGGGGAAAGCGTCTGAGGACACCCTACACCCATGATCACCAGTGGCGGACGTCCCTATCGCATCGTGGTGG
This sequence comes from uncultured Planctomycetales bacterium, assembly GCA_964550865.1. Taxonomy (GTDB): domain Bacteria; phylum Planctomycetota; class Phycisphaerae; order UBA1845; family JAFGLZ01; genus JAFGLZ01. The sequence continues at coordinate 3,071 of CAZKCX010000573.1, read as the reverse complement.
CGGGGGGCTTGTTGGTCCTCGCCGGCTGCGGGGTGTTCTTCTGGATGCTGCTCGCCGAGCAAGAGCGCGCCCACAACGCCGAAATCCGAAGATACCTCCTGGATCAAGGCCGAATGCTGGCTCAGGTCATCCGTTCCTCGGACACGACCGAGCCGCCCGACTCCATGGCGCAGGGCATGCTTCGACGCCTGCGGGAGCGCGGCGTCCTCGCGACCATCCTGCAAGGAGAGAAGGCCGTCGGACCGGGAGACCGACCCCAGCCCGGCGCACGGGAGCTTCTCCGGGCGCCGGAAGTTCGACAGGCGCGGACAGGGAGGTTCGGATTCGCCACGCGATCCATCCAACCGGACGGACCCCTTTACATCGCCGTCGGCGTTCGGGTTGGGAACGATCCCGAAACGGCGCCCATCGTCTGGCTGGCTCGCCCCCACTGCACCACCTCCGGGCATCCCGCCGCTGTCGGTCGGCTGCTTGGTCTGACCGGTGGCATCGCCGCCCTCACGACTGGAGTGTTGGTCCTGGTTTCGCTGGGTCTCCGCCGGCACGTCCTCGCGCAGGTCCGCGCCGTCGCCGGAGAGCTGTCCGATGCGGATCCCGCCATGGCGTTGCGCACGAGAAACGAGAGGGAACCCAGGGAAATCGCCGCCCTTCGTGAGGCGGCGGAGGCCCTTCGACGGCGAATGGCATCGGAACTAAGCCGCGTCGATCAGCAGCGACGGGTCCTGCAGGGCCTGATCGATCAGTCCCAGGAGGGAATCATCGTCGCGGACCATCGAGGACAGATCATCCTGATCAACGCCGCCGCCCTTCGCTTGCTGCAGATCCACCTCCCTCCGGCCCGGACGGACAGCCTCATCGGCAGGAGCGTGAAGACGTGCATCCCGCAACGAGAGCTGCATGATCTCCTGGTGGTGCCCTCGCCGGCGAACGACGATCACGACGTCGCGGGTCCGCGGGGCGCCACCAAGCAGGAGATCCGCCTCCAAGTAGAGACGAAGAAGGGACCGATCCATGTCCTGGCCCGGGCATCCGATGTCGTGCTGAACGGCTCGGAGGTCGAAGCCGGAAGAACGGGACAAGGGCGGGTCGTCATGCTCACGGACATCACCGAGCTCCAGCACACCATCCAGGTCCGAACGGACTTCGTGGCAAACGCCTCGCATGAGCTGCGGACCCCCCTCTCCACGATCAGCGCGGCCGTCGAGACGCTCCTCTCCATGGACCTGCGTGAGGAGGGAGAGCACGCGCAGGTGTTTCTCGAGAAGATCGATCGGCAGAGCGCCCGCCTCCAGCAGATGGTCTCGGATCTGTTGGACCTGTCGCGCCTGGAGTCTCCCACCGAGAAGTTCGAGCCCCGCTCCATGGATCCCCGCGCATTCCTGAACGACATGCACGTCCGCTACGAGGAGGTCCTCGAGCAGAAGCGCCTCCACTGGAGTGCCACCGTGGAAGGACGACACGCCGAGACGATCCACGCAAACCCCCGGCTCCTCCGCCTTGTCCTCGACAACCTTGTGGACAACGCAATCAAGTTCACGGCCCCGGAGGGGCACATCGCGGTCCGTATCCACCGGACCGAAGAGCAGGTCGTCTTCGAGGTGGCCGACGACGGCTGCGGGATCCCCGAGGAGGAGCAGCAACGTGTGTTCGAGCGTTTCTACCAGGTCCAGCGGAGCCGGTCGGGTCCCGATCGCGGCACCGGCCTGGGGCTGTCGATCATCCGCCATGCCGTCGGCGCAATGAACGGGACGGCCACGCTTTCCAGTCAACTCGGCAAGGGCACGACCGTTCGCGTCGTCGTGCCGCAACCACCAAACCAAACGGTTGGTTGATGATGCAGGAACGCCCAGGAACAGCCCGGATGTCCCTCCTGCGGATTTGACCCGAATCTTATCGCGATGACATGTTCCGCTAACGAACCTGGAGTACGTTCATGGCAGAGGACTGAGGTCATCTCACCCGCCTTGCCCGCCTCAGGCCAGAGCTGAGAGCGGAACGACAGGCCGCGTTTCCATACACACCTCGCTCCACCACCACCACCCGGCTTAGGCAACTCTTCCAGGAGGGGACGCCTAAGCCGGCCCTTTTTACTTTTTACGGTTTAATGAAAGTATTCATCATAGTGTATCTCTGACATGGCTTCGGATGATATTCGGGGCAGCACGAATATTGGCGTAAGAGGCTCCGAATGATAGTCTGTTGACAGTCCCTTGCCCACCCCCTATCATTACTTGTAGCGGGTGGCGTAGGTATGCTCCCTTCGCATGTCTGGGAAACACCATTTCGAGCGACCCGGCTCGGGGGGCTGGGGAGAAGGAGGAAGAAGATGGCTTTGAAGCGCGCACTGGCTTTCGGATTGGTTGTTGGCATCTGTCTGGTCAACGCCCAATTCGCACAGGCGACGTTCTACGACGATTTCCAGGACGGGCATTACTGGCAAGACCCGAACGACGAACCATGGGATAGCAGCGTAGGATACCCCTTCACGTACAACACCCCGCCGCTCGAGCCCAATCTCTGGGACGTGGACAATCCCCACTGGACCTTCTCCGGCGTGATGGGGCAGAACTTCGCCGTCCAGACGGGCGACGGCTGGCTGCGGTTGTACTGTGAACTCGGCTTCCTACCCGATGCCTTCATCCACGCCGCCGTCATGGATGGGGAGACGGACCCCAACACGAGCGTCGCGTACTATAGTGATCAGGCACCGCACTACATCGTCGGTAAGGCCAAGGTCTACGATCCGAACTACGGTGAGGTGCTGCTCTTCGTCCACGCGGACCCTGACTATTGGACGGGCTACTGCGTCGACCTCGAGTGTGACGACGACAAGTTCACCGCAACGTGGTTCGAGGGCACGCATTGGCGCGGCACAGGAGAGCAGATCCGATCGGACCTGAATAAGGGCACGGGCTTCTGGATGGTCTGTCAGATTGACGGCAATGGGGATCCGAACGACACGATCATCCGGGTGGCCGCCTGGAACGGCGAGAAGTTCGACTGGGACGGTGCCTGGGACTACTCCACGAACATCTACTCCTGGCAGGACCCGAACGACTACATCTACTGTG
>CAZKCX010000572.1:0-4856 GCA_964550865.1 uncultured Planctomycetales bacterium | reverse complement strand
AACCGTGGCACGCATGGACATTGCCATAGTCGTGCTACTTGTGAAACACGGTACTGGACTGTCATGCACCCTCGAACCTTCCTCCCGGCGAATCGGGGTTGCCCGAATCGCCGCAAGACCCTAGACTGCCGCGGTTACGCAGAAACGCTAAGACCTAGCGCAGTGCGCGTCGTAAAAGGAGCCGTTCTGATGTCCGACCATCTCTCTCAGCGCGTGAAGAACCTGGCCGAATCCGCGACCCTCGCCGTCAGCGCCAAGGCCGCGGCGTTGAAGGCCGACGGCGTCGACGTCGTCAGCTTCGGCGCGGGCGAACCCGATTTCGACACGCCCGCCCACATCGTCGAGGCGGCGAAGAAGGCCCTCGACGCGGGCGAGACACGATACCCAAAACCCGCGCACGGCATCCCGGTGCTCAAGAAGGCGATCATCGAGAAGCTGGAACGCGACAACGCCCTGACCTACCAACCCGCGCAGATCATCGCCACCATCGGCGGCAAGGACGCGCTGTACCTCGCCTTTCAGGCCATCCTGGATCCGGGCGATGAGGTCATCATCCCGGCGCCCTACTGGGTGAGCTATCCGGAGCAGGTGGGACTCGCCGGCGGCAAGAGCGTTTTCATTCCGGGGGACGAATCCAACAGCTTCAAGCTCACACCCGAGCAGATCGCCTCGGCGATCACGGACAAGACCAAGGTCATCGTCCTGAACTACCCGAGCAATCCCGGCGGGTTCTGCTACACGCCCGAAGAAGTGCGCGCCCTGGCCGATGTGCTCACGCAACACGACCTCATCGTCTTCAGCGACGAGATGTACGAGCACCTGGTCTACGGCGGACAGGAATTCCTCAGCTACGCCGCCGTCAGCGACAAGGCCTACGACCGGACGATCACCTTCAATGCCGGCAGCAAGACCTACGCCATGACGGGATGGCGGACGGGCTTCGCCGCCGGTCCCGAGCCGATCATCAAGGGCATGGCCAAGATCCAGTCGCAGGATACCAGCGGCGTCCCGACGTTCTGCCAATACGCCCTGGCCGAGGCCTTCCGCGGCGACCAGAGCTGCATCCAAGAGATGCGCGCCGAGTTCGAGCGGCGCGCCCGCCACATGCACGAACGCCTGCTCGCCATGCCGGGCGTCACCTGCGTGGAACCGACCGGGGCCTTCTATACCTTCCCGAACGTGTCGGCCCACTATGAGAAGCTCGGCGTGAACGGCTCCGTGGAATTCGCCACAAAGGCATTGGAGGAGGCGCACATCGCCGTCGTCCCGGGCGCGGCGTTCGGTTGCGACGCGAACGTCCGCCTCAGCTTTGCCACGAGCATGGAGCAGATCGACAAGGGACTCGACCGGCTGGCGGAATTCGTCGGTGCGTAGACTGCGATCGTCGTCGGGCACCGGTTCCCATCATCGATGAAGGACGACGCGGAAGCCGACGTTGAAAACCCGCTGCCAGTCGTGGTACGCGAGACGAAACGCGCTGCGACATCGCTCGGGACGATCAAAGAACGATCCCCCGCGGACGACCTTGCGGCCCGCCCGCTTCGCATTGCTGCGCCCTTCGTCTTGTCGGTACGGATAGGGGCGATAGTCTGTGAGCGTCCACTCGGCGGCATTGCCGTGCATGTCGTGCAGGCCCCAGTCGTTGGGTCGATACGATCCCACGTCTCGCGTCACGATCGCCCCATCGTCGCACCGCGTGTCCGCCAGCCGGCCCCCTTCCAAGACGAGGTGCTCCAGTCCCCCGGTGACCTGCTTGCCGTCGGGTCTCCAGCCGCGAGCAAACGACCGGTCCGCCAGGTTGGCCCAAGAAGCGAAATCGATCGCGACGACCCCGTACGAGAGCGGGGTTGCCGTCCCCGCGCGGCAGGCATACTCCCACTCCGCCTCCGTCGGGAGGCTGAATCGATCTCCTGTCCGCTCGCTTAGCCAGGCGCAGAAGGCCATTGCCCGACGCCAGGACACCCGGACCACGGGCTGCCTCGGACGGTTCAGCCACAGGCCCCGGTCGTCGCTTCGTGCGTGACGCTTCGCGTAGTACCCGCAGTCATGCCCGGGGTCGAACCGGCGAAACTGCTCGTTCGTCACCTCGCAGACGGCCATCCAGAACGGCTCCTGGATCCTCACACACGTTCTGGGGCGTTCGTCCGGCCGTCCCTCGCCCGAGCCCATGACGAATGCGCCGGCCGGTATGCGAACGAGGGCCATCGTCACGCCCTCGCCGAGGTCGACCGTCATGCGATACGGCTTCGTCGACGTCTGACGCCGTCGGGCCTCCGCGGCGTCAAAGGGCCATCCTTCGGCCGAGACGGGCATCGGACGGGAACCGGCGGAGATGGGATCGATCGCCGAGGCCGGCCGTCGCGGGATATCTGGTACGACTTCCGGATCGACGATCGGCCCGCCATGCTCCCTTCGCAGCGCCATGCGACGCTCGTGGGCCCCGTCGGGGATCGGATAAACCTCTCCCCAGGTCCCATGGCACGGGGCGTTCAGATCGATCCAGGTGACGATGCGATCCCAGGTCTCAGGCTCCAGCTCCACCCCACCGTGCCCCTTGCGAAGCATCTGCACGAGCTCGCTCGTATCGGCGTGGTACTCGCCCGGGAGGAGCAAACGCACATCGTCCTCAATCCCCACCCGGCGGATGTACGGGATCAACGCCTCATAGGCGGGCGTGTAACGAACGAACCCCTGCGTATCGGCCCGCATCTTCGGATGCAGCCGCTGCTTGCCCAGCCGCGAGAGAGGCATCCCCTCGTAGTCGGGCACCTCGCTCGACCGGCGCAGATCCGGGGCGGGTCCGTCCCGACCGTCATGGCAACAGACGCAGTAACGATCCAGCACCGGTTGGACCTCGCGCCCGAAGTCGAATCCCCGGGCCGGCCCATGCCACGGTTCGATGTCACGCGGCTTTTGCTGTGCGGCGGCCGCCGGTCGCGCCGTAGGGACATCCGATGGCGTCTCGTGGCAACCCACACACGACAGCTCCTCACCCGGCATGGCGGTGAACCAGCTCCGCATGAGCTGGATCGCCTTGCCCTCGGAATCGAGCGGCTGGACGGCGATGGGCGTGTTGGCCGGAACGCGGAAGACCGCCGAGCCGTCCTCCTCCAGCGGCACCGTGCCGAGGATCCGCATGACCTCCCACGGTCCGCCGCGCCCGATCTTGTCCGGACCGGCCAGCCCGCGGTAGCCGAAGTGGTACGCAAGGACCCTCAGGCGCTTCGCGGTTCCCCGCGGCACCCCCTCCAGGCCCGGTCCGGCATACACGTCGTGGAGGTAGATCACGGCGTCCTTGCGGCGTAGATCGACGCGATCGGCAAGGATCGGGGGCTTCGGGCGTCGTCGTAGGGGGATCGGCTCGAGCAAGGCCCAGCCAGGTTCAGTGTGCAGCAACACCAGGTTGTCGAAGACGTCCGCGAGGTAGATGCCCCACTCGGCCTTCGGACCCGGTAGGCATGCAACCAGGAAGTACTTGCCCGCTCCGAGCCCCGTCGAGGGATCGCTCAACGGAAACGGATGGAGGAACTTGGGCCAGTCCGCATCCACCAGTTGATCCCGCACGACCGGCCGGATCGGATCGCCTCGCCCCGAGATCCGTTGCGTCAAGCCGTCGGCCTCGTGCCAGCCGCGGTCGGTGTCGACGAGTACGAGCTGGCCCATGCGATGCGTGCCGTGATAGCCCGAAAGGATGCAGACGAGCTCGCCGGAACGCCCGGGCAACGATCTAGGAAAGTACAGCGCGTTCGGGAACCACGAGTTGCTGCCGTAGATCGCGCGCTGCCCGGTTCCGTCCGGGTTCATCACCATCAGCTGTCGCATGAAGATGTGGTTGATGCCCGTGTAGTCCCAGCGGTGAAAGACCACCTGGCCGTTCGCCAAGACCGACGGATGGAAGTCGTGGTCCTGATCGAAGCAGAGCTGCCGCGCGCCGGTGCCGTCGCCGTTCATCAGGTACAGGTTCGTCACACGGCGCCGGCCGTGCCAGCAGGGAACGGACTGGTACGACGCCGTCGAGCCGAAGACGATACGGCCGTCGGGCAGGTAGCACGCATCGAAGCAGTCGACGTCCTCGGGCATACGGGAAACCTGACGTAAACCGGTACCATCCGTCCGGATCTCCCAGACCCTCCAGTTCTCCTGGTGGGATCGCGTGAACAGGAGCCGGTCGGCGTCCCAGTTCAGGTCGACTTCGCCCGCGTAGCCGCCGTCGGGCGGGCGATAGAGGGTCTCGAGCCTTCCGGCGGGTTGTACCGGCGTGAGGAAGGCGAGTTCGTTGTCATAGCCGCTGCGCGGCAGCGACGAGTTGCATTCATGGTTGGAAGGCATGCCGACCGCCCGGCCGGCCTTGCCCGGATGCCAGGGACCTGCCTTTGGCGGCGGGGTGCCGGGCTTCCGGACCCGCCGTCGGACAACGAGCAATCGGTCGAAGTCCAGCAGCGGGTTGTCGAGCAAGGCCTCGCGCTTGAGCCGGTGGAACGGCTCGGCGACGTCCTGGTCTCCGCCCCTCGCGGCCGAGCGGAGTTCGTTCAAGCGTCGCAGATACTCCTGGCCGTTCGGGTACGCACGACCGAACGTCTGCACGAGATCCTGAAGCGCGGCCTCCAGGCATTCGAACTCCCGTGCCGACGGCGCGCGGGACGCCCGAGAAGCCTGGGCGACGCCGCAGGTCGGCGGCGCCACCAACCCCAGAAGGACCGCGCAAACCACACCGCACACCGTGTTCTCCCTTCGCCCGACGCTTGTGGCTACCGTAGCGGACGAACGCCTCGGATGGCAACGGAGCCAGGACCACATCGGCCATTGTAGTATCTCATTCCGTCGCTGAGCCGCCTGCAAGATTATTCGGACGGTTG
>CAZKCX010000571.1:0-4856 GCA_964550865.1 uncultured Planctomycetales bacterium | reverse complement strand
ACCGGCACACTACCCGCCATGCCGGGACCCACTGCAAACGGGTGAAGTGTTACGACGTAGTAAGGTCAAGATGCCATAATACAAGAGTTTATGTGAACATACGTGCTACATAAATAGCTACAGAAATGCCCTTGCTATTCGCGATAAGTCTTTTAGTTGTGTTATAGTAAGGCGGCTGGACGCCGCCTTCCCTGGGTGCATCAAAGGGATCGTTGCAGGGATGCCGCGTATGGCGCGAACGGCGCGAGCGGCGAGATTCATCTCGCGCGGTCGATCTCCGCGCAGCATGAATGCTGCGGCTCGGGCAAGGGATACGCCGCATCTGCACGGGGATGCTCGTGCAACCGAAATCGAGATGCACCCGCCTTCCCTCGCATCCGATTCGCCTGCGTATGCAGAGCCGAGCCGCCCTTGGCCCGGCTGTCCTCAACGCTCCGGCTTGGCGCGCTCGGCCAACTTGGACAGCGGCACCTTGGCGATCCGGATCTCGCTGGCCGAGATCATACCCAGAATCCACGGGTAGTCACGGTGCACGTCGTTCGTGTAGTAGCTGATGTACGTGCTGCCGTCGCGAATCGCCACGCCCGTGTACGACGTGTCCCCACAGCTCGGGAGATCTGCAAGATAGATCAACTCGTCCGGCTGGACGACATAGAGCGACGTCCGCTTCTTGCCGAGGATGCTCCCGAAATCCCGCAGAAACGCCGGGCTCTCCGGGTGGTGTCGGCCCGCGGCGTAGACGACGCCGTCATGTGAGAACAGCGTCGGTCCGTCGAGCCGCGTCACCTGGCTCTTGGTCCGGCTCCACTCGGTGTAGGGGGGCTCGGCCACGGCGATCAGCGTCGAGGCGTCGGCGTCGCCGAAGATGTTGTCGCTGACCTCGAGCCGCGCCGTGCAGATCATCCGCCCGTCCGATGTGAATTCGATCGCCGTCTCGTCGTTCCGGTCGCCCTCGTAGATCAGCGAGACCCGCTCCCACGACACGCCGTCGGTTGACTTCAGCAGGATCGACTTGCCGTGCTCCCACCAATAGGCGGGCACGTACCAGGTCTTGCCGTCGCGGGACTTCGGACGCCAGAAGAGCCACCCCTTCGGCTCGACGTCCCGCAGCTCCGACCAGCTCTCCCCGTCCTCGGACGTGCACAGGGCCGTCTTGTACGGCTCGGGGTTCCAGTCCACGTTGACCAGGACGTACAGCACCAGCCGGCCGCCGATCACGGCGAGCTTCGGGTCGCGGATGTCCTGGTCGGGCACCTGGAACGTGCGGATCGTTTCCCACTCTCGTGCATCCTTGCTCCGATGGAGTACGAGCCGGCACTTCTCGCTTCCGAAGTGCCATGGCGAGGCGGCATGGATGAGATAGAAATGCCCGTCCCACCAGATCAGGTCGGTGTTGGAGTTGTGCTCGCCGTCGCGGACGGCCGGCCAGGTCTCAATCCCGAGCGACGCGTCGAGGTTGGCGGTGTTCGGCCGGAGTGACCAATAGGCGATTAACGCCCCGAGCAGGAGCACAAACACGAGAAGCGCGAGCAACAAGGCTCGAACGACACGTCGCCAGAGCGGCCTGGGTTGGGCGTCGCCCGCCGCCTGTTCTGCTGCAAGGTTTTCGTGATTCCGCCGGTCGTTCGTCTGCTCGGTCACTCGTCGATACCCCTTCGCATGATGTCCTTCATGGCCCTCAGCCGCCTGCGCCTTCGATAATCACTCTTCCCACCAGAACGAGTACAGCTCAGCGTTCGCCAGATGGAACCTTACGCGGACCGGCTTGCACTTCGGCAGTTTCGCCTCGTTCGACTTCCACCGCAGTGGCGCGTCGAGACTATCCCCCCAGAAGGGGACCGAGCTATCCATTTCGAAGCCCTGAATCGGCCTCGACTCTGAGTCGAGCACCTCGGCGCGGATCCGGCCCTTCGGCGCTGTCGCATTGATATGCAGGGACGAGCCCGCGCAGATCATCGGCCGGGTCAACAGCGTGCCACCTTCCTTGCCCGCATCCGCGGAGACGAATCCGTCGACGCGTAGATGCGCCAGCCCGATTCCGTTCTTCGGCCGGCCGTCGCCGACCTGTCGCCCGGCGTGGTCGGTGCTGTAGCCGCAGTAGTAGATCCAGATCTTCCCGTCTCGCCGGATCAGTCCGCTCGCGTTGGCATAGAGCGAGCCGGAATCGAAGCTGCCCGACGGTCCGGCCGGGATGAAGGGGATGCGCTCGCGGTAGCGCTGCCAGATCTTGCCGTCGCGGCTGGAGCAGAGCTGGACATCCACCCGCTCGGTGTCCTTCCGAAAGACGGAGATGTAACCGATGCGCATCCCCTCGTACATGGTCGCCACGTGGGAGTAGATATGCGTCTCGGGCGGGTCCTTCTCGTCCGGCACGATCGCCCAGGTCGGCGTGGCCCACTTGACGAAGTCGTTGCTATAGGACACCAGACGGGCACGGCGCTTCTGGGTCTTGCCCTGATCATCCTTGAAGACCCAACGTCGTTTGAGCAGGGCGACGTACTTGCCCAGCCCCGTGTCGTAGTACATGCTCACGACGTCGCCGGTGTCGTGAGCCTTCGGGTTGATCGGCCCGGACCAGTGGATCCCGTCGGGAGAGATCATGGCGGCGAACCGTCGCCCGCCGTTGTACGTCAGCATTTTGTAGCGCCGCTTCGGGTCGGGTTCGTTGGGCTCTTTGATGACGGCGAAGCCGTCGAGATAGAACTTGGGCTTGACGCTGCCGAGGACGATGTTGTTCTTCGTGCTGCCCTTGTGCGGCTTGACGTTGAGGATGGGCTTGTCCCAGTGGACGCCGTCCTTGCTGGTGGCGTAGCAGGCATAGCAGGTATCGTCGATGGCCCGATACCACATCTTGAAGCACTCATCCTGCTCGTCGTAGAAGACCGTCCCGTAGATCGCCACCGAGCCGGATTCCCAGGGCTTCTCGGCACGGAGAACGGGATTCTGCTTGCATTTGACGGGTTGATGCAGCGTCAGCGTGATGCCGGATCGCTCGGCGATGACGTGGTCGTCGACGAAGAGCTGATGTTGATGCCCGACCTCCAGAGGCGCAGCCCCCACGTCCGCCGAACACGCCAGCAAAAGCCATCCCGCGACAGCTATCTTCGGTCTTCTGTTCACTATCTTACCCTCGCTCTTCCTGCGGCTCATCCGAGTATCGATCATCCTTTTTGGGTGGCCCACCGCTTCAGCGGTGGGGGACACGAATACCGGCGAGTGCTGCTACTCCATCTTCAACCTGTCCCCGGCGTCGAACGAGTACACTGATGCGTTTTTGAGCAGCAGACGAACCCGAATCGCATCCGATCCTTCTGGAAGCTGTCTCTTCGAAGCCCACGTCACCGTCTGGTCGACACGATCGCCCTTGAGCACATCGCACTGGTCACCCCCGTATCCGGGAAGGACCGTACCGTCTGCGCTCAGCACCTCGACCTTCACCCAACCGTCTCGCGCGTGGTAGTTGATCCGTAGCGAGCCGTGCGCGCCTCGAAGCGGCTTCGTCGTGATCACACCGACTTCCTCGCCGGCGTCCAGACTGGCGAAGCCGTCTTTGCGAAGTGTTGCGAAGCCCACGGACGCACGGCCGCTACCGGACCCGTGGGTCACGTCGAAGCCGCCGTACCACAGCTTGATGGCCTCACCCTCCACGAGCGGGTGACTGGTGGTGAACACCATGCCACTATCCCAAGCGCCCTTCGGACCGGTCGGCAGGATCGGCGTTCGTGGTTTCTCCTGGCGAATCCAGTGGACTCCGTCCCGGCTGCTGACCAGCTCCACGAAGATCGGACCGTCGTTCTTTCCGTCGGTGATGCGAAAGACCCACAGCAGGCCGATGTACATCGACTCGTACGCGAAGCCGCACAGCCCGTAGAAGTCGGTGTGGGCGTCACCTCCCTCCACCCAGCGGTCGTCGAATTCGTCGGGGACGAGCGCCATCCGCGTCTCGGGCCAATGTTCAAAGTCCCGCGTTTCCGTGAAGCCCACGCAGCGCCGCCGGAAGCCGCGGACGGTCGTGAACTTCTTCGGCCACCCGACGTATCGCTTCGCGTGCGGATCCCAGACGAAGTTGCCCACGTCGCCCGGGTCGCGGAGGATCGGGTTCTTCGACACGTCCGTCCAGTGGATGCCGTCCGGTGACGTCGCGCCCCAGTACCCGCTGACCGTATGCTTCGGCGGGGTTCGACCATAGTCGTAGTTGATGAGCTTGTAGCGGCGACTCCGGTTATGCTCCCATGGCGTGTGGATCACCTGCGGATTGTGGTCTTCGTGCGTTCGGCGAAACAGGATGTTGTTCTGCTTGCTGCCTTTGTAGTCGACCAGACCCAGCGATGGCTTGTCCCATCGCAGCCCGTCTTTGCTCGTCGCGTAGAGGTTGCGGTAGCTCCGTTCGGACCACGCGTGGTACCACATGCGATAGCCCTTGCGGTCCTCGGTCGGCAGCACTGTCCCGTAGACATAGGCCGTCTTGCCCTCCCACGGCTTATCGGCCACGAGCACCGGGTTGGCGGGATGCTTCTGGAAGACGTGGTAGGAGCGCCGGACGTTCTGCTTCTCCGCGATCAGATGATCGTCCACGAAGAGCTGCCAGGGCCCGGTCAGATCGCCGAGCGACTTCTGCCCGGCGAATGCCGGAGACACGAGGAATGACGATAGAAGGATCGACAACACCGAGCTATATTGGCTCGAAGAAGGATTGAGCAGCGCGCCCGAGTCAGATCCTTCATGGTTGGCCCACCCAAGCTCTACTACGCGGTCAGACACCTGTGCAGGCATCCTATTCTCGCTCATGCGGGAAGTCCTCTTCGGCAAACGGTGTAGATATTGAGCCGCTTGCAGGACTGGCTGACAAGTTGCGT
>CAZKCX010000570.1:0-4866 GCA_964550865.1 uncultured Planctomycetales bacterium | reverse complement strand
CACGAAGGGGTGGAGGCCGTCCTGAGCACGCCGTGCTTCCCGGTCAAGATCGCGCACGGCCACATGCTGCACCTGATCGAGAAGGGCGTCGACTACCTGTGGGTGCCGAGCGTGGTCAGCATGCCGAAGGAGGCCGGGGACACGGCGGACCGCAACCAGCTCTGCCCGTATGTCCAGACGATTCCCTATCAGGTGGAGGTGGCGCTCGAGCGCCAGCTCGAGCGCGTCACGATGCTGAAGTATCCGGTCCGGTTCCAGCACGGCCGACGGGAGCTGCTCAAATGCCTCCAACCCCTGTGCGAGGAATTCGGCGTCAGCAAGGGCGAGCTGAAGCAAGCGGTCCTCATCGCCGAACGCGCGCAACAAGGCTTTGAGCAGGACATGGTCCGTCGCGGCCGGGAGGTCCTCGATCAGCTCGATCAGTTCGGCGCCGATCGCAACGTCGTCCTGGTCGGCAGGCCGTACAACAGCTGCGATCCCGGTGCATGCCTGGACATCCCCGCCAAGCTCCGCAAGAAGAACGTCCTGCCGATCCCGATGGAGATGCTGGACCTTTCGCAGGGGATCGTTCGAGGCGATCGGGTCTACAAGGACATGTATTGGAAGTACGGGCAGCGGATCTTGCGGGCCGCCAAGGTGATTCGCAACCATCCGAAGCTGCACGCGATCTATATCTCGAACTTCAGCTGCGGGCCGGACAGCTTCATCACCCACTTCTTCAAGCGGGCGATGGCGCCCAAGCCCTGTCTGCTGCTCGAGATCGACGAGCACTCGGCCGACGCCGGCATCGTGACGCGGCTGGAGGCGTTCCTCGAGAGCCTCAAGAACGCCAGGATCGATGCCCCCGAGGGCGAGGTCTCGCTCTACCCCGAGGGCAGGGACACGTTCACCGACCGCAAACTCTACGTGCCCTACATGGGCGACGGGGCGTTCGCCATCGCCGCCGCCTTCCGGGGCATGGGCCAAGACACCGAGGTCATGCCCGTCACCGACGAGGAGGCGCTCGAGCTCGGCCGACGCTACACCTCCGGCAAGGAGTGCCTTCCCTGCACGATGACGGCGGGGGATATGGTCAAGATGGCGCGACGGCCGGACTTCGACGCCGAACGATCCGCCTTCTTCATGCCCAGCGGATCCGGGCCGTGCCGCTTCGGCATGTACAACTGCCTGCACAAGATGATCCTCGAGGAGACCGGCTGCAAGGTGCCGATCCTCGCGCCGTCGCAAGACCGGAACTTCTACAGCGAGCTGAACGTCTTCGAGAACGACCCGAGCCGTCTGGCGTGGAACGGCATCGTGGCGTGCGACATCCTGCTCAAGGCTCGGTTGGCGCTGCGGCCCTACGAGACCAAGAAGGGTGCGATCGACGAGGTCTACCACGCAGCGCTCAAGGACCTGTGCACACTGCTGGCCCGGGCGCCGAAGGAAAGCGAGATCGCGCGATTCATGGACGAGACCGCGCGAAAGCTTGCGGCCGTTGAGGTCGACCGGAGCGAGCCCAAGCCCCGGATCGGCATCGTGGGCGAGATCTACATCCGCAGCCATCCGTACAGCAACAACTTCGTGATCGATCAGCTCGAATCGCTCGGCGCCGAGACCGCTTTGGCCAGCGTCGGCGAGTGGATGTACTACACCAACGTCACGCGGAAGATCGGCGCGGCGCGGGAACGCGACTGGGTCGAGTGGATCCGCAACCACACGAAGGATAAGGTGCAGCACAAGATCGAGCGGCGTTTGGCCGAACCGTTCCTCCCCGTCGTCGGCAACATCGTCGAGCCGCCGGTCAAGACGATCCTCGACTACGCCGCGCCGTACATCGATCCGTCGTTCGAGGGCGAGGCGGTCGTGTCCATCGGCAAGATCATCGAGTTCTGCGAGCACGGCTGCCACGGCGTGGTCAACGTGATGCCGTTCACGTGCATGCCGTCGACGATCGTCAGTGGGGTGATGCGCAAGGTCACCCGCGACGCCCTCGGCGGGATGCCGGCGATCGGCATCAGCTACGACGGCCAGCAGGACCCCGCGCTGCACACGCAGCTCGAGGCCTTCGTCCATCAGGCGCGTGCCTATCAGCGCGGCCGCCAGGGCGAAGGACACGGCCGGCACGCCGCGTCGGCCCATGCGTAGAGCGCATCGAACTCTTGGAAGACCACGTAGCCCGGAAGGCGCTTGGCACTTTCTTGACTTGCCGCGTTGAGAACACGAAGATCCCGAAGGGATCCCGCAAGCGCCGAGAGCATCCCATGAACGGCAATCGCGAGAGATATCTGGATTGCCTGGCACGATGCAACCAGGCTTTCAGGCCCTTCGCGCCGATCGATCTTCCTGACTTCTTCAAGGGACGAGCCGCACACATTGAACGCCTCGAAAACGAGTTGGCTTCCCCTGGAAGGCAGGTTGCTATCTTCGGCGAACGCGGGGTGGGTAAGACCTCGCTGGCGCTCTTGGCCTACTTCTTCGCCAATTACAGTGACGAGACCACCTTCTTCGTTCGGTGTGAACGTCACCAGACGTACGACACGATCTTCGGACAGTTCCTGCAGCTGGCGGGATCAAGCCATACGCCATCGCGGCTAGAGACGGAATCCGATGCACGCACATCGCTGGGCGGCAAGTACGGCTCGCTCGCCCGGGGACGCCGATCTCGGACGGTGCATGACGTGATCGAATCCGCCCGTTCCATCGGTCCGCCGCTGCTCCTCAAGGTCTTCGGCGAGCAACGTGGCCTGTTGATTCTGGATGAATATGATCGGGTGCAAGACGCGGCCACACACAGCAGGCTCGCTGAGACGCTGAAGCACTTCTCGGATGCGAACAGCAAGACCAAGATCATCGTTGTCGGGGTTGCCGAGACGCTGTCGGGACTGGTCGGGGAACACGAATCGCTTACCCGTTGCCTCGCGCAGATCAAGCTGGACCGCATGAATTCCCCGGAACTTCGGGATATCATCGCAACCGGAGAAGAGCGAACCGAAGTCATCTTCAAGGAGCAGATCAAGACGAAGATCGTCGCTCTGTCCGACGGCTTTCCGTTCTACACGCACCTTCTCTGCAAGTACTGCGCGGAAGAGGCCGCCAAGATCCTCATGGAGAACGCGAAGGCCCGTCCGGTGGTCTCGGAGGCGGAGTACCAAAAGGCCGTTCGCAAGTCGGTCGAGGGGGCGGAGAGCACACTCATCGAAGACTACCAGAAGGCCGTCATCACGGTGAAGCGGAAGACGGACATTTTCAAGCACGTGCTTTGGGCAGTTGCCTATTCCGACGAGATCGAAGTGCAGGTAAAGGAAATCGCACGCAATGTCGGTCTCCTCACCAGTGACAAGCCGACTCCCCAAAGCCTCAGCAACCCCCTGGCCGCGCTGACCAAGCCGGAGAAGAACGAAGTCTTGCTGCGAGTGCGACAAGGCTACTACAAGTTCGCCAATCCGTTGATGCGGGCGTACGTCCGTCTCATCCTCGAAGACCATAGCCTCGAAGCCGGTGGGCAACGGGTATTCCCATGGATGCGAGAGTAGCGAGGAATCGGTCCCCGGAGCCGGCCCATCGAGAGCGCCCGACCCTTGCCCAGTCGCCTCTCAATCGCCATTGCCACGACGCTCTCGCACGCACCGCTCCGGATCGACGCCATGCGTCCGATCGTGCTTGATCTGCCTGCAAAGCGAGAGGCAAGTACCTCGGTCGCGATGCGGTCCGCCCGGCCCCCGCGGGTCGTTCGGAAATCGCTGTGGTGATTTCCGTTGCGAAAGGTTCGCATACTCGTTCCAATGCACTCCACCATGAGCAAGGCGGCCTCCAAGCCCGAACCGCAGAAGTGGGATTTGGATCGGATTGTCCGCACGCTGATTCAGATCGGCATCGCGATCGGCGTGGTCCTGCTGTTGCGGTTCCTGTCGGACGTGCTGATTCCGTTCGCGATCGCGCTGCTGCTGGCATATCTCATCAACCCGATCGTCTGTTTCGTGCAGCGCAAGATCAAAAACCGAACGGTCGCCACGCTCCTGGTCGTGTTCCTCCTGCTGATCGTCTTCGTCGGCGCGATCCTCGTGCTTGTGCCGCGCATCAGCAACGAGCTGGCGGCCTTCACCGATTTGATCCGAGGATTTCGGCAAGACGGAGGCGCCCTCCCCAGCGCGCAGGACCTCAGCACCCGCTACGACACGTACGTCGCCTCCCAGGAGAATTTGGTCGTCCGGCGACTCTTGATCAAGGCCAAGGAGGTCATCGTCAGCTTGGACTACGAGGCGATGGTCGCGCGCTTCGGCAAGCAGCTCGCGCCGGGCGTCATGGGCCTGCTCTCGAGCGCGGTCAGTCTGCTGCTCGGATTGAGCGTGATCGTCATCATCCTGCTCTACCTCATCTTCCTGCTGATCGACTACGGCGAGTGGGCCGAGCACTGGAAGGACTACCTCCCGCCCAAACATCGCGACCGTCTGGTCGGATTCATCGAGGAGTTCTCCGAAGCGATGAAGGTCTTCTTCCGCGGGCAGTTCATCGTCGCCTCCCTCGTGGGGATCCTGACGGCCTTCGCCTTCTGGCTGATCGACCTGCGGATGGGCATCCTTTTGGGGCTGTTCATCGGCGCGTTGAACATGGTGCCGTACCTCCAGCTCGTCGGCCTGGTACCGGCCCTGCTCTTGGCGGTGATCCGCGCCGTCGAGCACGGATCGAGCATCTGGTTTTCGGTCTTGCTGGTGTTGCTGGCCAGCAGCATTATCCAGACCATCCAAGACGGCCTGCTCGTGCCGCTCATCATGGGCAAACGGACGGGGCTCCGCCCGGTGGCCATCCTGCTGGGGATCTTTGTCTGGGGAAAGCTGCTCGGCTTCCTGGGGCTGGTGACGGCCATCCCGCTGACGTGCCTGACCT
>CAZKCX010000569.1:4169-4875 GCA_964550865.1 uncultured Planctomycetales bacterium | reverse complement strand
GAACACGAACGGGCAGCCAATTCGCGTCCCCCACGGCTAAAGCCATGGGCCACCCGCCCATCAGCGGACGAGCGACAGAGCACTAGGGTGTAACCCACGACGGCCGGTGACCCATGAGCGAGCGTTACGAACCTGACTTCGGTTGCGTCCTCGTCCGCGTGGATGTCGTGGCCGTTGTCGGACTGGGCTTCGAGCCAACCAGCTCGGCAAGGCGCTTCTCGCACTTGGCGTAGAACGGCTGCTCTGGATCCACGTGCTTCAGCGCCCGCCGGAGCATGCGGATCGCAAGCGCCCGATCCCCCTTCGCCAGTGCTACGTCTGCCGCGGTGTCCAGCAGGATCGGCGATTCCGGAAACAGCTCCAGCGCCCGGTCGAGGTGTGCCTGCGCCTCCTCCAGGTCGCGCACCGGGGGATCGCCCGTCGCCTTCAGGTACGCCAGGTTGTTCAGGGCCTTGCCGTGTTTGGGGTCGGCCTGGACCGCTTCCTCGAAGGCTCGAATCGCCAGGACATCCTGCCCCTGCTCCATATAGCACTGACCCAAGCGGAAGGCCGAGGGGGCTCGGAATCGCTTCGGGGCAAGCATGCAGGCCCGCAGGAATTCCTTCGTTGCCTGCTCCACGTCGCCCGTCGCCACCAACAGCTCCCCATACCAGCTATGATCCTGCCAGTACCCGTCATAGATCGCCAAGGCCTTGCGGATCGCCTT
>CAZKCX010000569.1:1289-4159 GCA_964550865.1 uncultured Planctomycetales bacterium | reverse complement strand
ACTTGAGGCCCTCGGCGTGCTCCTCGCGATCGCCCATCGCCTTGCTCAAGGCGGCCCACGCCCGACTGCTCCCCGGGCACACCTTCACGTCGTGCGTCCAAAGGACGTAGCGGTTACGCCAATCGCTGTTCCGACGCACCGCGAGCCCCGCATTCACCACGAACAGGATTGCGCACCCGGCGATCAGTCCGATTCGCACGCTCCGACCATGCCGCTGCACCAGGCGTCCCACCAGCGCGCCGACGGCCAGGCACCACGCAACCGACGGCAAGTAGGTCAAACGCTCCGCGAAGATCGTACCAATAGGCAAGACCGCATTGCTGATCAGGCTGTACGTGATCACCAACCATCCCACGCACCATACCGCAACCTCGAAATCTGCTCGGGCTCCGTAGCGCCGTACCGCCGCGACCGCCACGACAATTCCCACGAGCCAGGCCAGGCCCATCAACACGTGTGGATCGGTCAGTGAAGTGGTAACAGGGATCTGGTTGTAGCTGTAGTCGCAGGAAAGCGGATGCGGCCATGCCAGCTTGTTCATGTAGCGTCCGAACAGGCCGATCGCGGTCACGAAGCGTTCCGCCGGTGCGGCCTGTCCCAACGGATTGTCCAACAGTGGTATTGCCTTCCCCGGTCGAGAAAGCTGTCCCATCACCGCATAGCGAGCGCCCAATGCCCCAAAGCACACCGCCGCCACGGACCCCATGATGGCGACGTCGCGCCGGGATACCCGAATCCGGCGGCCGGCCTTCGCATGTTCCCTTCCGCGCGCCCACGCGCCCCAAACCACCAAGAACGCCACCAGCGGAAGCACCACGAACGCACTCTCCTTGACAAAGAGCGCCACACCCGAGATCACGACCAGCGCGATCCACCGCGGGTAGCTCCAGGGGGCCCCGTCGCGTTTGAAGAGCAAGAGCCAGGCGACCGCCAGCAGGGCAAGCGTCACGCCAAGGTCGGCGCGCCCCACGATGGCCGTTACGGCCTCCGTATGGACGGCGTGCACGGCAAAGTACACCGCGGCGACGAACGCCCCCAAGCGCCCCCCCAGCAGTCGAGCCGCAAAGAAGTACAGCGCCATGCAGACAACGGCATGCAGGGCGATGTTCACCGATCGATAGACCCACGGCGCGGCGGGCTTGCCCGGTTCGGCGTCCGCAGGCATGCGGTTCAGGAGGAAGCTCAGGGTCGTCAAGGGGCGGTAGATCGTGTCGTCACTGAGATGAAACCAGTAGCGATCGGTGAAGATTCGAGGCCACTCGTTCCCGTCCCACGAGCGTTTGTCGACCTTCAATGCGGTTCGGTCGTCCCGCAGGAACGGATTGTTCAGGCTGTTGGCATACACGACGCCGCACAGCACCACCAACGCCCCGGCGAGTGCCACATCCCATCTTCGCTCGTGTGTCGCCGACGCTTGTCCGGCCGTCTCCATTGGGCGTCACCTCGCCTGCGGTCGCTTCCCCGGCATCATGGTAGCGATCGGACCCGCCGAGACCAAACTTCGAGAAGCCGCACCAAGCGCGCGGTACCCTGCCGTGCACGGGTAACCCGCGTATGCCACGAGACCCGTCGCTAGAAGGGCCAGGTCTGCTTGAGCTCAATACGATTGTCGGCCGGATCGAGCAGGAAGATCCGTTGATCGGTGAATTGCATCCCCCGGCGAAACTCATACGGCACCCCGGCCTCCTGCAGATGCTCTTCCATCTTCTCGAGGGAGGGGACCTGAAGCACGAGACGGCGTCGCATCGGCGACGGCTGGGCATCCGGGGTCAGGCGAATCTGAATCTGAAGGCGTTCGGTCTCGAAGCACACGCTCCCGGCTTCCCCCTCCGCCGGTGGCAGGCCCAGGAGCGCTTCATAGAAATCGCGCAGCTCCGGCTCCAGCTCCGGCTTGGCCTCCATGCGAACATTACTGATGGCCTGAATCTTCGGAGGCGGCTCCGGCGCGTCTTGAAAATGGAAGACGGACATGCGAATCGCCCCGCTGCAACTGCATCTGATTCCCCACTGCTTACCCTAACGCCCCGCCGGTGCCTTCACAAGGCTTGCGCCCCTCCCGAACCTAGCTCGCTTTCGGTCTACCGCTTCCTCTTACCGGGCCGGCGGTCCGATAACCGGACGGAGAGGGGCCCCGCCGCGGCATCCCGCCGAAATTATCGGCGGCTAAGTAAACTGGGTCCGGAAATCTGCCGACCACCCAGATAGCCCTCAGGGCTAGCGAGAGCGGCACGTCCACGATCTTCGGCAGATGCGAGCCACGAAGGCGTGGCAGATCCGGCGCACGAGGACACAGTCATGGCCGACACGTTTACGTCCCACGCATCCAGGACCGAACCCACCAGCGACGCCCAGGATATGTACGACCAGGCGGCCGACATGCCGTTTCACATGGGCGATTCCGGAGCAGCCGATTCGCAGGGACAGTCTTCCTGTGAAGCTGCCAGCGATGCGACGACGTCCACGCCGACCGAAGAGGACGCCGAAACCACTAGCGACCGCCCCTCACGCAGCGCGGTCCGTCCCAACACGGCCAAGGTCAAGGCCGAGCTCTCCCAGATGGGCGAGGTCAGCATCCTTCGGATCGAGCACCTTCGTGCGGAGAACATCGAGCTCAAGGCCGAAACCCATCGACTGCGCCAAGAGCTGACGAACCTTCGCGAGCGTAACGCCGCCCTGGAGCGCACGAACTTCCAGCTGGACGAAAAGCTCAGCGAGCTCAACTCCGCCGAGAAGCAGATCGTCGAGCTCACCCGCAGCATCGAGTATCACCGCGCGGGCCGCAAGGCCATGCTCCAGGAGATCCGAAGGCTCCAGGACAACCTGGCCGAATCCGAGAAGCGCTTCGGGCACAGCGAAGCCCAGCTGCGCGG
>CAZKCX010000569.1:0-1279 GCA_964550865.1 uncultured Planctomycetales bacterium | reverse complement strand
CAGGAACGCGCCGACCGGATCACGGTCATGAGCGAGGAACTCAAGGCACTGCAGCGCGCCAAAGCCGAATTGGAGCAGCAAGTCGAAACCTTGCTCGGCTATCGACAGCGGGCCATGTCGTGCCTGCAGCAGCTCACGGAGGAGCTGCAACGCCTTCGAAAGGAAAACCGGGAAAAATCGCGACGGCTCAGTGAGGCACGGGCGATCCTGCAGAACATCGACCAGCGCCTCGGCGAGAGCATCAGCGACCTGGTCTAGGTCCCTTTCATCCCAATACCCTCTTGACGTGTGCATACGCGGCGACTCATGGAGGAGTCGCCGCGCGCGCCGCGCCCTCCAAAGCTGTGCGTGTCATTCAGGAATGCCCGGCATCCCGCACGGGGGATTGTCGCTTCCCGAACTTCCTGCTATCCTACCGCCGCGTGATCACGGAAGAAGCGTACGTACCCGCCGAGCGACCGAATGCCCAAGCGTGACGACCTGCACAAGGTCTTGATCGTCGGATCTGGCCCGATTGTCATCGGCCAGGCGTGTGAGTTCGACTATTCCGGAACGCAGGCTTGTAAGGCGTTGCGGGAAGAGGGCATACATGTCGTACTCATCAACTCCAACCCCGCGACGATCATGACCGATCCCGAGTTCGCGGATCGAACCTACGTCGAGCCCATCAATCCCGAGGCCATCGACAAGATCCTCGCCAAGGAAGCCGACCGCGGAGCCCCCGTGGACGCACTGCTGCCCACGCTGGGCGGACAGACGGGTCTCAATTGTGCCGTCCAGGCCGAAGAGCTGGGCATTCTCCAACGGCACCACGTGGAGATGATCGGCGCCACGCGTGACGTCATCCATAAGGCCGAGGACCGCATCGAGTTCAAGAACGCGATGCTCCGGATCGGCCTGGACCTGCCCCGAAGCGGCATTGCCCACAGTTGGCAGGAGGCCAAGGAGGTTCTCAAGGAGGTTCACCTGCCTTGCTGCATTCGGCCGGCGTACACCTTGGGCGGCACCGGCGGCGGCTTCGCCTATACGTTGGAGCAGTTCGAGGTGATCGCCAAACGCGGCATCGAGTACTCGCCTATCGACGAGATCCTCATCGAAGAGAACCTGCTCGGGTGGAAGGAATACGAACTCGAGCTGATGCGCGACCAGAAGGACAACGTCGTGATCATCTGCTCCATCGAGAACCTCGACCCCATGGGCGTCCACACCGGGGATTCCATCACCGTGGCGCCCGCCCAGACGCTGACCGACAAGGAATACCAGCGGATGCGCGACGCCT
>CAZKCX010000568.1:0-4885 GCA_964550865.1 uncultured Planctomycetales bacterium | reverse complement strand
GCGCCCCCATGCCTTCCTTGGTTCCCCAACCTGCCTGAGGGCTGAACGGTTACAATGATTGTAATGGTAGACCGTGGAAAGGACCGCCAGGGGATGCGAGACGGCATCGGAGGCTAACAAATGAAGCCCAACAGGGGCCACAACCGGAAAGGACTCCAGGGACTCGTTCGTCTCCTCCATGACTTCATCCTACCGTCGTCGGGTCCGACAGACAACGAACCGGTCCGCCGTGTGCAAGAGGAAGGCCACGCTAGAGAATGCAGTGTCCGGTGCTTTCCCCCCTCCCGCTCCCCGGATAGACTGAACGCCACCCGGACTCACGAAACGAATCACATGCATCCGAGGACCACAGACTATGACCGACTCCAAGGAAACGGCACAACGGCTGTTGGACCAAGTCGCCAAGGCGGGCGGAAACCCGGACAAGGTGGTCGACCGCCTCAAGGCCCTGAGGATCGAGACGCCCAGTTGGGGATACGGCGATACGGGCACGCGCTTCGGAAAGTTCCACCAGAAGGCAGCCGCCCGGACGCTCGAGGAGAAGCTCCAGGACGCCGGCCAGGTCCACAAGCACACGGGCATCTGCCCGACGGTGGCCGTCCACGTGCTGTGGGATTTTCCGAAGGGATTC
The DNA here is from genome assembly GCA_964550865.1 of uncultured Planctomycetales bacterium. Classification (GTDB taxonomy): domain Bacteria; phylum Planctomycetota; class Phycisphaerae; order UBA1845; family JAFGLZ01; genus JAFGLZ01. Next base: position 4,254 of record CAZKCX010000568.1, on the reverse strand, counting down.
GATAAGGGCGTGCTGGACGCGGCCGCCAAGCACGGTGTGAAGATCGGCGCGATCAACCCGAACGTCTTTCAAGAGCAGTGCTACAAGTACGGCAGCCTCTGTAACGAGGATTCGGCGGTACGGGAGCGGGCGTTGCAGCACATCCTCGACTGCGTCGCGCTGGCCAAGAAGACCGAGAGCCGATACCTCTCGCTCTGGTTCGCCGACGGCAGCAACTATCCCGGCCAGTGCGACATCGTGCACCGCAAGCGATGGATGACCGAGGGCCTCCAACGAACGCACGAGGCGATGACGGGCGATCAGGTGCTCCTCGTCGAGTACAAGCCCTTCGAGCCGGGCTTCTACCACACGGACATCGCCGATTGGGGCATGGCCTACATCTACGCCAAGGCGGCGGGCCCGCGCGGCCGCGTGCTGGTGGATACCGGGCACCACTACCAGGCCCAGAACATCGAGCAGATCGTCGCGTGGCTCATCGACGAGGAGATGCTGGGGGGCTTTCACTTCAACGACCGACGCTACGCCGACGACGACCTGACGATGGCGAGCATCGATCCGTATCAGGCCTATCGGATCTTTCTGGAGATCGTGACGGCCGAGCACAGGCGCGGGACGTCGCTGGACATCGCGTACATGGTGGACCAGTCGCACAACCTCAAGGGCAAGGTCGAGGCGATGATCCAGACGGTGAGCATCGCCCACGAGCTATTCGCCAAGGCGCTGCTGGTCGATCAGAAGGCCCTGGCCGACGCACGGGCCAAGCAGGACGTGGTCGGCGCTGAGGAGATCGTCCGCGGGGCGTTCTTCACGGATACACGTCCGCTGATCGGCTACGTCCGCGAGCAGATGGACATCGAGCCGGACGCGATCGCGGCCTTCCGCGCAAGCGGCTACGAAAAGCAGGTCGGCGAGGAACGCGAACGGAAACACGGCTCGCCGGCGGATTCGAGCTACGCGTAAGGCGGGCGTAGACGCGCGTCGGCGATCTGGCTGTTGTGCCGACTTCCGCGTGCCGGCGGAGGGGCGAATCGGCCGAAGCAACATGGCCACTGCATGTTCGGGCTTGCCCGGAAGTGGGGCTCCCGTCACTGGATGGTACAGGATGTCCGGACACACGTCGGCGCCGTTCGGCCAGGCCAGCGTCTCGGCCTCCGGATCGACGCGAACGCCCGCGATACAACGGCCGGGGTTTCAGCCGCCGGATTCCCGGAACGGCCTGCCGGCCTGATACAGCTTCAGACGCTGCCGGAGCTCGTCGGCGAGCGGCTTCTTGCCCGTCTGTTCGGCCAGTTCGACCGCCCTGTTCGCGGTCTTTGCCGCCTCCTGGAATCTGCCGGCCTGGGCATAGGCCGCCGCGAGCGTGTCCAAGATCTGCGGCAGGCTATGCCCCGTGGCTTGACAGGCCCGTTCGGCAAGACGGACCGCCTCGGCCTTGTCCTGTTCGCTTGGATAGGGGTGCGTGGCCAACGCCCATGCCAGGCCGTTGCACACCTGCGGATCCTCGGGTATCCGGTGGACGGCCTCCCGATATTCGGAGATGGCATCGTCGAGCCTTCCCTGCCGACGGTAGAGCTCGGCCAGGACGCATCGAGCTCGAATGTGGTCGGGAGCGACCCGCAGGATCTCCACGTATTGCTGTGCCGCCTCCTCGTCTCGACCGAGTCGCCGTAGGGCGGCGGCCAGGTTGAACCGTGCTTCGACGTTGTCGGGCTGGAGCTCGATAGCTCGGCGGAGGTGGTATGCGGCCTCTTCGTTTCGGTCCAAGGTCAGCAGCACGGTACCCAAGTTGCCGTGAGCGCGGGCATAGTCGGGCAGGAGCTTCAGCGCCTTGCGCAGCAAGTTGGCGGCCTCGTCCGATTGGCCCTTCACATGCATCGCGAGGCCCAGATTGTGCAGGAACTTCGGATGGTCCGGCCGACGCTCCACGGCTCGCCGGAAGTGTACGATCGCCCTATCCGTCTCCCCTTTCTGCAGGAGCGATGTTCCCAGTTTGTTGTGCGCGTGTTCGTAGTCCGGCATGATGCGAAGGGAAGCCTCGAATTCCCGTATCGCCTCGTCGACTCGACCGGCCGAAAGCAGCACCCCTCCGAGGGTGTTGTGGGTCAGCCATGAATCGGGCTTCAGTCGGACGGCCTCTCTGCAGTGCTGAAGCGCCTCGTCCATCCTCCCCGATCGAGCCAGGACCACAGCGAGGTTCCCGTGCGCCATCCAGCTGCCCGGGTTCTTCGCGAGCGTGTCGCGATACAACGCCTCGTCGCTCTGATAGGCGTGGGCCTGATTCCACGTCAGCGCCCCCAGGAGCACGAGCCATGCCCCCGCGAGAATTCTGGCAAGGACCTCGTGCTTCGGCAGGAAGCGTCGAACGGCCCACACGCCGGTCGCCACGATGAGGACAATCAAGCCGATGCTGGCGTGATACTGGAAGTGGTCGGCCACGTAGGAGTAGATCATCGGATAGACATTGAAAAACCCCAAAGCGGGCGTCAGCGTTCCGACAAAGAAGAGGACCCCCACGAGCGGACCCCGACCGATTCGCCTTCGGGCGAGGAACAGCCCCGTGAGGACGACCAGGACTGCCAGGGGAAAGGCGTATTGCCAGAGGCGACTGGCGTCCACCTCCCACCGCGGGTAGTTGAACATCAATGGGTGGGGCCAGAGGAGCTTGCCTGCGTAGAACCATACGATGCGACCGGCGAGAAGGCACCGCTCCAGCCCCGACAGGGACCATGCGGCCCCCGTCGCTCCGCCGCTGCTGCGTTCCATCCAGGCCGAGACCAGCCCGAGGACCAGCCCGATCGCCAGAAAGGGCGCGACGGGCCAAACATCGCGCCAAAGCAAGCGCCCCCGCTTCCACCAGATCACCAGGAGAATGGCCGCGGGCAGCGAGCAGGTGACCGTCTTGCTCAGCAGCGCACAGATATACAGCAGGAGGGCCAGGGCATAGTTGCCCCATCGCCGCGTACCGCCCGCCACGTCCGACTCGGAAGCCAGGCCGAAATCCGCAGGGCAGAACCGCACGTAGGCCATGGCCGAGGCAAGATAGAAGACACCCGAGAGCGTGTTCTTGCGCTCGGTGATCCAGGCGACGGACTCGACATGGACCGGATGGAGCGCGAAGACCGCCGCGGCGAGCCAGGCGCCGGGAACGCCCAGCCACGACAGGAGGCGCCACAGCAGGATTGCGCTCAGTCCGTGTAGGACCACGTTGACGACGTGATAGCCGAGCGTGTCGAGGCCCCACAGGTGGTAGTCCAGCCAGAGGCTGGTGTAGGTCAAGGGGTAGTACTGCACGTTGATGGGATGGACCGTGCGGGAATCGACGACGGCGATCCAAATCCGCCAGAGCCCTTCGAGGTCTCGCAACGCGTAGTTGTACTGGACGTGGGCGTCATCATCCCAGAGGTACCCACCACGGAGCGCGGGGATGTAGGCCGTCAGTGCCGCAACGACCAGAAGTCCACCCATCAACGCCTTCTTGATCGAAACGCTCGTCATGGAAAACCCGAGGGAAATCCGGGCCAGCAGACAAAATGGACTGATAGCCGCATTTTTGCGGGTGGTCAAGAGCCTCGGCCAACTCGGGAGTGGTCAAGGGCCGCGACAGACTTGGAAGTGATCAGCGCCTGCGATTAACTCGGGAGCGGTCAAGGGCTGCGGCCAACTCGGGATTGATCAACGGCTGCGACTAACTCGGGAGCGGTCAACGGCTGCGGCTAAGCGAGCGAGCAATCCTCGTCGCAGAAGCTCGGGATGAACGGGGCCTTGGCCCACTTGGCAAGGCCGTTTGCGGGATGATCTCAGGCAGCAGTACGCGCACCCCGCAGGGTCGGGTGCATCTCGATTTCGGTTGCACGAGCTTCCGCGTGCAGATGCTACGTATCCCTTGCCCGAGGCGTCTGTGGTAAGCTGCGTCGAACCGCAGCATTCATGCTGCGCGGAGATCGACCGCGCGAGATGAATCTCGGGGCTCGGGCAGTTCGCGCTACACACGGCATCCCGCAACGATCCATTTGATGCCCCCGCAGGCCGCAGGTCCGCAGGTCGGCGCCGACCGAGCTCGCCTTGACACACCACGCGTGTATGATTAGAAAATACGTTTGGCCTTGCGCCGCTAGCTCAATTGGATAGAGCATCGGTCTACGGAACCGAAGGTTGCACGTTCGAGTCGTGCGCGGCGCGGTTCGTCAACGGCTAACCCACCAACTGAGTCTCTGCTTGACTCCGGTTGATAAGTTTGGTATATGTTAGGTATTA
>CAZKCX010000567.1:0-4887 GCA_964550865.1 uncultured Planctomycetales bacterium | reverse complement strand
CGCGCGATGGGGACGCGAATCCCCGGTCGAATTCGTGTCCCCCACCTCTCCCTCGACAATGCTCGGGACAAGTGAAGAGGTGGGCCACCCGAGCTTCGCTACCTGTCCAGACATGCTTGCAGGCTGCTTGGGAAAAGGGGCGCCGCGGGCCGTCCGTTGCTCGGCCGTGGCGCCCCGTGGTCCGTTGCGGCTGGTCACCTCGATTACAGCTTGCACTTGGGATGGCTGAAGTCCATGCCCGCCATGTCGTGCGCGGTCGCATACTCGCTGACGATCGCGCCCTCGGGGCCTGCACGCATCCAGTGCCATTGGGTCGGTCCGCCGAGGCAGGCGGTCTCACCGGGCTTGAGGATCTTCTCGGTTCGGGCCTTGGCGCACTTCTTGTGCATCTCGGGAATGCGTTCCTCGACGCCCGGCGTGGGCGTGCCCTCACCGTAGATGTAGACCCACCCGTGGCGGACGTGCCAACCCTCGAGCTTCGCGGCGGTCTTGTCGGTCTTCATGTGACGATGCTCAGGAATCATCTGGCCGGGCAGGAGGTAGATCTCGTGCCCGAAGTAGTTGTGCTCAATGTTGTTGATCCAGAAGATGCCCGCCATGCCGGCCTCCATGAAGTTGCCGAGGCCGAAGTCGAGTGTCCAGAAGTCGTCGGTATGCAGTCGCGGGGGGATGGGGTAGTTGTAGAACTTCATCAGCTCGTAGTAGGCCTTCTTGGCCTTTTCGACGTCGAACTTGCCGTCCGGGGTGTAGAAGTCCTTGCTCTTGTATGCCTTCATCTTCTTGCCTCCGGGACAACACGGGGCCGCTTGGACACTGCCGGGCCGGATGATCGAGACAGACGCCGCGCCCGCGGCCAATCCGCCCAGCATCTCGCGTCGGTTCATGCCACTCATCGGTTCGCTCCTTCCTTGCGGATTGCTCGCCTCGGGGCTTTCGCCACCGTGGTGTGATTATAGCAGAACAGAAGAATCAGTTCGCCTTGGCCCGCTCACTCTTTAGATCCTCGTACATCTGGAGGGCTTTATCGGGCTTCTCGTTTTTGTGAACCACGGACCGCACGGCCTGGATCATCGCGACGGGGTCGTCGGCGCAGAAGATGTTGCGGCCCATATCGACGCCGAGCGCCCCCTGGTCGATCGCCTTGTACGCCATGCTCAGCGCGTCCATTTCGGGGATCTTCTTGCCGCCGGCGATCACAATGGGCACGGGGCATCCCGCGACGACCTCATCGAACTTAGGCTCACAATAGTAGGTCTTGACGAAATGGACGCCAAGCTCGGCGATCACGCGACACGCGAGGCCGAGATACCGCGCGTCGCGAACCATCTGCTTGCCGACGGCCGTCACGCCCAGCGTAGGGATGCCGTAGCGATTGCCCTCGTTGATCAGGTAGGCCAGGTTGGCAAGCGAGGCCTTCTCGCCCTCCTCGCCGATGTAGGCCTGCGCGGTCACGGCCGCGGCGTTGATCCGGACGGCGTCCTCGAGCGTCACGCCGATGACCTCGTTGCTCAGTTCCCGCAGCACGGTCGCCCCGGTGCTCGAGCGCATGACGACCGGCTTGTCGACCTCGGGCGTGATGCAGGCCTGCAAGGCCCCGCGGGTGCACATGAGGCAATCGGCGAAGCCGGCCAGGGGAGGAATCGCCAGGTCGATGCGTTCGAGGCCCGTCGTCGGTCCCATGATGTAGCCGTGGTCGAAGGCCAGCATGACCGTCCGGCCGGACTCGGGGTTGAAAATGCGGCTGAGGCGGTTCTTCATCCCCCAGCCCAGGTGGGCCGACCCCTTCAGGAAGAACCCCTGGCTCTCGACGGGGATGTGAACGCCGAAGTCCTTCTCGTCCGCTGCCTTGCTCGTGGTATCTGCGTCTGGCAAGTCACTTCACTCCTTCAACGAAGCCTTTGAAGATCAATGAGACCGACGTCGCACCGGGGTCCTGCTCCCCGACGCTCCGCTCGCCGATATTCTTGGCCCGGCCGAATCGGGCCTGCATTTCGCGCGTCTGGGCCGCACCCTCTTCGGCGGCGTCGGCCGCTTGGACGATCGCCTGTTCGACGCTTGCGCCCCCATCGGCGGCGGCGCGGACGGCCTCCACCGCCGGTACCAGCGCGTCGAGCATCGTCTTGTCGCCGACGTTCGCCTTCGTGTACTTGCGGACCGACGCGAGGCCGGATTCGAGGGCTTGGGCCAGGGCGGCGGCGTCGAGCGTCTCCTTGCCGGCCGTCTGTTCGGACATGCCCATGAAGAACGCGCCGAAGAGCGGCCCGGTCGCCCCGCCGTCCACGCCCATGATGCCCCAACCGACGTCGTGGAGCATCGCCTGAATCTCTCGCGCGCTCGCGTCTCCGGACGCGGTGTCCAGGGCCTTCTCGAGGATGCCCATCGCGCGGACCATCGTGGTTCCATGATCGCCGTCGCCGCCGTGGGAATCGAGCTGGCTCAACATCTCGTGTTTGGCGCGGATCTGCTCGGCCGCCTTTCGGAGCATGGCGACCAACTCATCATGACCGATCGTCTCCGGCATGGGGTGTGCATCCTCCTGCGGCTCGGCAATGGCTCGTCGCAAGCGGCTCTGGATACGGCGGGCATCCGCTGACCCGGGTAAGCAGAGGAGTAGCCTCGCCTCTTCTCCCTACTTCATCGAGAGGGCGGGCGTGTGACACGGGGCCTTCCAGAGAGAAGCCAGCTCGTCGTCCAACCGCGCGACGAACATCTGGAACCCGCCCATCTCCTGCACCGTCAGGAACTCACCCGCCTTGGCGTCGACGAGCTTGATACCCTTCTCGTCCAGAAGTCTCTTGACGTCCTGGAGCACGACGTACATCTCCATCAGTGTGGTGGAACCGACGCCGTTGATGAGGACCATCACCTGCTCGCCGGACGTAACGTCCAGATCCTTGAGGAGCAGATCGAGCATGATCCCGGCCGTCTCGCTTGCGGCCTTCATGACCTGCTCGCCGCCGCCCGCCTCGCCGTGCTGCCCCATGCCGATGACCATCTTGTCCTCGGGCAGCTCCGAGATGACGTCGCCCGTCGAGGGGTGCGTCGCGCCGGACACCGCCACGGCCAGCGTGGCCATGTTCTTCTCCATCTTCTCGGCGATGGCGAGGCACTCGTCCAGCGACTGGCCCTGCTCGGCCGCCGCCCCGGCGACCTTGATGACCGGCAGGCAGCCGACGAGACCGCGACGGTCCTTGGGATCCCCGCGGCTGGGCACGGAGATGTCCTCGTGGGTAAGGATCTGCTTGACGTTGAGCCCTTCCTTTTCGGCCATCTCCATCACCATGTTGGCCGTCATCACGTCGCCCTCGTGGTTGAGCACGACGAAGAGCACGCCGGCGTCGCGGTCGGCCGCCTTGAGGGCCTCGAAGACGCGGGGCGGACCGGGCGCGGCGAAGATCTCGCCCGGCACGCTGATGTCGAGCATGCCCTCCCCGACATACCCGCTGAGCGCCGGTTCGTGGCCGCTGCCGCCGAGGGTCACGAGGGCGACCTTGTCCTTCGGCTTCGGCTGGGCTCGAACGACGAGGTTGTTGCCCTCCCGCTTGACCGTATCGGCGTTGGCGAGCACAAACCCCGCGAGCAGCTCGTCGACGAGGTTGTCCGGATCGTTGATGAACTTCTTCATGGCCATGAGTCGTTTCCTTTCGCACTTGCTTGGCTTGGGAGCCCCGACCGTCGCGTTGGACGCTGGGCCGCCTACAGGGCCGTTAGGCGCGTTTCGTGCATCTATGTGGCCCAGCCGCCCTCGGCTGGGGGTGCATCTATGTGGCCCAGCCGCCCTCGGCTGGGGAATTCGATGGCTCACGGCCGGGCTTGTCACGGCGAAGCGTAGCGAAGCCCGGAGGCGGCCGTGCCACACGGTTCAAGCTCCGTTCAAAGCAGCTTCGGGCGGCGGTCCCCGCGCAGCAGAGGGACAGCCACTCTGAGACGTTTCCCTAGCGCCGCTGCATCAGCTCGATCAGCGCGCCGCCGTCGTCGATGAACGCGCAACGGAAGACCTCGGTGGCGTCAAAGGGGGGCAGCACGACGTTCTGCCCCTGGATCGCCTTGTCCAGATCGTCGACGATGAAGGCCGCGTGGGGCCGGGTCTGTAAGGCCTCGGGGAGCGGACTGCCGTCCTCAAAACGAAGGAACTCGAGACGATAGGGATGCTTCTCGGCGTCGGTGATGTGCACCTTGCCCCCTTCGAGGTACATCTCGCCGTTGCGCTTGTCCGTCGTGGGAACTCCGTAGTGATGGAATTCGGCTGCCATGGGTCGTCGTCCTTTCTGGTGATGATCTCGAAACCGCACGATAGAACGGCGGTTCGCTAGAGCTCCTTGCCCTTTCCAGCCAACCCGAGATCGCGGCAGAACCGTGCCGTTCGCGGGCCACCGCCCCACCGGAAGCGCATTACCTTAGACCATCTTGCGGGGGTCTTCAACGGTGCCCGGACGGACCTGCGGGACTTCCTGTCCCGAGCTTCCAAAGCCCGCCGGAGCGGATTGACATCGCGGGGAGATCTAGCGACAACAGTGATCGAAGTCTGCGATCATCCCGCCACGATTCCGGCGAGTTCGGTGAAAATGGGAGGCAACCAGTGCGACGCAATCGCAAGATCACGCGACGGGGATTCCTGAGGAATTCGGTCGCGGGAGCGGCCACGTTCATGATCGTTCCGCGGCACGTCCTCGGAGGACAGGGGCACACGCCGCCGAGCGAGCAGCTCACGCGGGCGGTCATCGGCGTGGGCGGTATGGGACGCGGACACCTCAAGTACGACGTCGGGCGACTCCTGGCCGTCTGCGACGTGGACGAGAAGCACCTGAGGCGGGCCGTGTCGCTCGGCGGAGAGGGCGTAAAGGGATACAAGGACTTCCGCGAGGTCCTGGCCCGGCCGGACATCGA
>CAZKCX010000566.1:0-4888 GCA_964550865.1 uncultured Planctomycetales bacterium | reverse complement strand
GCACGGCCGCCTCCAGGCTTCGCTACGCTTCGCCGTGACAAGCCCGGCCGTGAACAGTAGAAAGTGTCCAGTCGAGGGCGGCTGAGCCACAAGGGTTCCGTAGCGCCTTTCGGAGGCGGCCATCATTCTGGTCATCACGCTTATCGGACCTGGATTCCGGTGATGGAGGTGCTATGCTTTCATAGAGTGCGGAGGAGGCGGAAAGATGCCCAGTCGCAGCCCAAAGGGGGGAGAAGCTTCCCCCACGACAGACGTTGAGCCCGAGCGAAAGCTCGTTGCCACATCCCTGAGCGTCGAGCAGATCTACAAACAGATGACAATGGACGAGCTGGCCAAGGGCCCGATGTCCTATCGCCGTCGTCGACAGTTCATGCGCTACGCCAAGAAGGTCGGCATCGAACCGTTCCGCGCGAGTCTGCTCATCGCAGAGGCCCGGCGCGAGGCGGGTCTCGCCGAGGACCCGAAGCTCGTCACCGCGGAGGAGGTCGCCGCGGACGAGTGGAGCGCAATCCTCAATCCCGAACGATGGCCATTCTGGTTCAAGCTCTCATCCGCCCTGACGGCCGCCGCGTTGGTCGATCTGCTTGTCATCCGGGCGATCGGCTGGTAGCCGATCCTTGTCAAACCACCGCCGAAGCTCTTACCCTTTCACCGGAGAGATAATCCATTCGGCGAGGATGGGCTTCCTTCCTCAAGCCTGCGTCAAGGTGGCGGTCTGCGTTGTAGACATGATCGGTGTGCGAATACCGCGAGGACGATATGACATCGAGACGACATTGGTGCGGCCGGAGCTGGGTGATCGGGTGTGCGGTAGCCGCCTCCTGGGCGATCTGCGCCGGTTCTGCCGCGGGCGAAACCCGGCGTACGCTGCGGATCGCTCCCAAGCCCCAGGTCATCTGGGCGTCGCCGGACCCCAAGAACGTCTGTCCACGAAGCCCCGGGATCTGTCGCCTCGAGAGCGGACGGCTCATCCTCACCATGGAATACAGCCAGCGCGGGTCCCGCTTCATGCTCAAGACGCGACGCACAAAGGACGGCAAATGGTATCGCGGGCGGGTCTTCGTCTCGGACGACCGCGGCCACACCTGGCGTGAGACCGGGTCCTTTCCCCTCTACCAAGGTCGTCCCTTCGTGGCCGGCGAGCGGCTGTACTACCTCGGCCAGTATAACGACCTGGGCATCCTCTACTCCGAGGACGACGGCGAGACCTGGAGCGATGTCACCTGGCTGACGCAGGGCCAGGAGTGGCACCAGGCGCCGTGCAACGTCCGCTACGCGCATGGCCGCATCTACCTGGTCATGGAGCGCCACACCGTGCCGGTCCGGAAGTACTGGCCCGTCTTCAGCATCGCGCCCGTCGTCATGTCGGCCTCCGTGGATGCGGACCTGACCCGGCGGAAGTCTTGGACATTCTCCAACGAGGTGCCCTACTACAAGATGGTGGACCTGGTCGGCGGCGTAAGCGGCATCGGCGTGCCGTTCTACAACATCGGTCCTACCGTGGAAGGCAAGACCGGCCTCGGGGCGGACGCTCGACCCATGGCCCCCGCGGGATGGCTCGAGACGCACATCGTGACGTTCCCCGACCCCGATCACCACTGGCACGATCCGACCGACCGGACGATGTACCTCTACATGCGCGCCCATACCGGCAGAACGAACCTGGCCTGCGTCGCCAAGGCCGTGGAGAAGTCCGACGGTTCGATCGTCGTGCAGCCCGCCACCGCACCGTCCGGCAAGCCCATGCTCTATATCCCGTTCCCGGGTGGGCAGATGAAGTTCCACATCCTGTACGATGAGGTCTCGAAGCTATACTGGTTGGCCTCGTCGCAGGCGACCGACTCGATGACGCGTCCCAGCCGCTTGCCCAAGAGCCGCTACTACCTGCCGGACAACGAGCGTCATCGGCTCGTGTTGCACTTTTCGCGGAACTGCATGGACTGGTGCTTCGCCGGCTTGATCGACAAGACCGACGACCCCCGTCAGTCGCGCAACTACCCGACCATGGTGATCGACGGCGACGACCTGATCGTCGTGGCCCGATCGGGCGACGAGAAGGCCAAGAACGCCCACGACGGGAACATCCTCACGCTGCACCGCATTCGGGACTTTCGGGAATTGGTCTACTGAGGAAGTAACAGTGGGAAAGGGGATGCAGCCGGACAGGCGGGGATGCTCCGCCTGCTAAGATGAGGCTCATGCGTCGCCCACGGCGTGCGGAAACTCCTCGAGATACAGCTCGGTCGACTCCCGGAGATTCCGCAGGGCGGCTTCGATCGTTGCGCCCTGGCGAACAGGATGGCTCGGAAAGGCAAGGGGACAAATGGTTGAAGGGTTCAGTCTGCCGTACGGGTGATGCCCAGGCGCGAAGCGCATGCGGCGAGATTCTGGTCGCGCGTCCAAAGCGACGCACCTGCGAGCATGCACGAGGCCAGCAGGTGGATGTCGATGAGTCCGAGTCCCGCCCCCATCAGATCGTGCTGGGCGATGAATTCCAGTACCTCGTGGTCTTCGGCCCTCGGCAGACTCGGCAACGCGGACAGCAACGTCAGCACCTCAGAACGGTTTCCGATGTTCCCGCAGGCCAGTTCGCCGATGATGAATGGGTGGCAGGCGACCTCGCCGGCGCGGAGCGCTTCGGCCAACGCCTCGTCCCCGCGGCGAAGGTGATCCACCCATACGGAGGTGTCAACGAGCACCACGTCTCGGGCTCCTCCGGCGGGCGATGCGCACGAGCTTCTTCTCGGACCCGCCCAAGGCAGCGAGTCGCGCCGCACTCTCGCGGGCGATCAGCGCCTCGAGCCCCATCCGGACCAGGGCGGTCTTCTCCTGCACGCCGGTGAGCTCGGCCGCCCGCGCGAGCGCCTCGTCGTCGATGTTGAGTGTAGTTCTCATGCATATCAGTATGCATAATACAGATGTATATGTCAAGGCCACGTAGGAGCCGTGCGTGGCCTCAAGCCCGGGCTGGAGTCCTTACGCACCACCGGCGATGAAACAGAAGGTATCGCCTGAAGGCGAAGGCTTGACGCCCCCGATCGGGGGGCGGTGAATTGGATGCGCCGCGAGAGGAACCGCGATCCACCAATCACTCAGATGTATTCGCTGAACAGCTCCTTCTGCGGGCGGGGAATGACGACCTCGCTGACGAGCAGACCCTTCTGGCGGGCGATCTCCGCGCCGGCCTGAACGGATGCCTCCACATCAGCGACCGAGCCGGTCATCTGGATGAAACCCTTCCCCCCGAGGGCCATCGCCAGGTGGATGCGGAACAGCGTCACCGACGCGGCCTTCGCGGCGGCATCGGCGGCCTCGACGGCCGTCGCGGCCGAATACGTCTCGACGATGCCCAGCGCGCCCATCTCCTCCGGCTTGATCGTGGTCGACCCGCCGATCGCGGGAAAGACCGCGTCGTGCACGTTCGGGATGACGAGGTGATCGATCAGCCCTTCGTCGGCGGCGTGCATGCCCGCCTGGACGGCCGCCTCCACGCCCGAGACGTCGCCGGAGACGATCACGATGTACTTCCCGCTGCAGATCGTCCGAGCCAGCACCAGCTCCACCGCGCCGGCCTTGAGCATCGTGTCCTGGATCAGGCAGCCGATACCCACGCTCGTGCACTCAATCATCCCGATGGATCGCAACATACGACTCACTCCGCCTGTCTGTCATGCATCGATCGTGATGCCACCGTCCACCGCCCGCACCTGCCCGCTGATGCTCGCATGAATCACGGCCCCGAGCTGGCCCTCCGCGGGCCGGGCGATGACGTCGCCCGCCTGAATACGGTCGCCGACGCGAACGACCGATTCGGCGGGCGCGCCCACGTGCTGCTTGAGGGGCAGGACCACGCGCGACGGCGCGACCGTCTGATCGATCAGCGGTCCGACATTCTGGAAGCTCGACAATCCGAGCTTGATGATCAGCCGTTTGATCGGTGCGCGTCGGTTGTCCAGATGCATCTTGGCGCGGCTGGGGTTGGCCTCGAACTGAACGTTCGGCCGTTCCTTCAGCAGGCGCTGTTTGTTCTCGCTGCACACGTTCTTCGGGTCGAGGTCCTCGGGGCAGGAGTAGAGCGAGCAGAGATTGCACTCACAGCAATACAGCGTGTGGATCACGTTGGCCTCGCCGGCGAGGCTGAAGCCGAGCGATCGCATCGCCTTGTGCGGCTCGATCGGGTGACCGAGCAGATACCGCGGGCACAGCTCCGTGCAGAAGCTGCATTGGTCGCATGCGGCCGCGCCGATCCGCCGGATCGTCGTCCACTCGTTGCGATAACGACGGATCAGCGGATGCGAATCGTCCAGTACGATCAGCCCGCCGGTAGTCTTCGTCACACGGTCTTCCACCGACGCGGCAAGCCGACCCATCATCGTCCCGCCGACGAGCAGGGCAGGCCTGTCTACGGTCGCACCACCCGCCAGGGCGATGCACTCGGCGAACGTCACCCCGACCGGCACGTCGATCGTAACCGGATTGGCGACCGCGCCGGCCACCGTGAGGTACTTGCGCCCGACGCCCACGCCCCGGGCGACGTTCATCGCCGTCTCGACGTTCACCACGACGGCGCCGACGTCCTTCGGCAACCCGCCTGGCGGAACGATGCGCCCGACGCAGTCGTAGATCAGGATGAATTCGTCGCCCGTCGGATAGCTGTCGCTCAGCTCTATGATCTCGAAGCCCGCCGGCAAGACCGGCCGGAGCTGCGCGATCACGTCCTGGTACTTGCCCTTGATGCCGACGATGGCCCGTTCCGCGCCCGCAAGTTCGGCGACCGCCCCGAGCCCGGCGAGCACCTGATCGCCGTAGCACCGAAGCAGCTCCTTGTCCTTGTGGAGCAGCGGCTCGCACTCGGCCGCGTTGAGGATGGCGACGTCCGCCCGCGCGC
>CAZKCX010000565.1:0-4899 GCA_964550865.1 uncultured Planctomycetales bacterium | reverse complement strand
GTACCCGATGATCTCGCGGACCTTGAGGATCTCCAGTCCGTACTCTTCGTTGGCCAGCGCGAAGGAGAGGTACTTGCTCTCCCCCTGCGCGGTCGATTCCCTGTGGACGTCCTTCTGTGCCACGGTTTCCGTCATCGAATGCCTCCCAACCGTTCTCGACGCCATCCGGCTCGTCCGACTCGCAGGCGAGGCCGACTGGCATTCCATGCTACTCGTTCCGGTCCTCATCTTCGCCCAGCGGGATCGACCCTTTCCCAGGAAGCGCCGACCGTCCACCCTGGCGTCCTTTTCGTGTCGGGCCGTGTGCGATGGTGTGCAGAATCCGGTCCGAGTGGCCCAGGTCCCCTCGCCTGACCGGTCGGATGGTCGGCGCCGCACCGCTCTGCTGTGCCTTGTTGCCCACCAGTGAGACGAGCTGGCCCACGACCTCGTTCATGGACTGCGCCTGTGCCTTCAGTTCCTCCGAGGCACTGGCGGATTCCTCGGCATTGGCGGCGTTCTGCTGGGTCACCTTATCCATCTGCGCCACGGCGGTGTTGACCTGGTCGATACCCTGCGCCTGTTCCTGACTGGCGGCGGCGATCTCGCCGATCAGGTCGGTCGTCTTGCCGACCCCCTGGACGATGTCGTCGAGGACCTTGCCGACCTCGGCGGCGATATCGACCCCGCTGCGCGCGTTCTTGACGGACTCCTCGATCATCCGGGCCGTATCCTTGGCCGCCTCGGCGGAACGCATGGCGAGGTTGCGGACCTCCTCGGCCACGACGGCAAAGCCCTTGCCCGCTTCGCCGGCCCGCGCCGCTTCGACGGCCGCGTTGAGCGCCAGCAGGTTCGTCTGGAAGGCGATCTCCTCGATGACCTTGATGATCTTGCTGATCTGGTCGCTGGCCTCGCTGATCTCGCCCATCGCCGTCGAGGCCTCCTTCATGCCGGTGTCGGCCTCGCCGATGATCCGGCTGGCTTCGCTCATGAAGTCGTTTGCCTGTTTGGCGTTGTCGGCGTTCTGACGCGCCATGGCGGCCATCTCTTCCAGCGCGCTCGAGGTTTCCTCGAGGCTGGAGGCCTGCTCGGAGGCGCCCTCGGCGAGCTGCTGGCTGGCGTTGCTCACCTGCCCGGCGGCGTCATTGACCTGCTCGGCCCCTTCGTTGAGCCCGAGGATGATCCGGTTGATCGGCTTGCTGATCGACCGCGCGATGAAGATGCTGATGAATGCGACGATCGCCGCGGCGATCGCACCGATCGCACCGACCCACGTCAGCAACGAAGCGCTCGCCGAGCTCGCCGTCTTCTGCATGTCCTGCACGGCGGCCAACGCCTCGGCCTCGTCGATCTCGGCCAGCAAGGCCCACCGCGTGCCGAATACGTTCACGGGCGTGTACGCGCTCAACACGGGATGGCCGTTGTAGTCGGTGATGATCTTCGCATCCGATTGACCGGACAGAGCCGCCGTGGAGGCCTCCGTATCGACCGAGCCCTTGGACGGATTCTTGAATGAAGCGGCGACGGTGTGGTGGGTCGGGTCCAGGAACGAGTCGCTTCGCATGAGCTTGTCCGGGCCAACGAGGTACGTCTCGCCCGTCTCGCCCATGCCCGCTCGGACGCCCATGATCCCGTTGATCGCCTTGAGCGGAAGCTGCAAGGCCACGACGACCTCGGGCGTCCCGTCGACGACAATCGGCTGGGCGATGAAGGCCGCGGGCGCGCCGTTGCTTGGCGCGTACGGCTTGAAATCGGCGAACCCGAACCGACCGCTCTTGAGGACCTGACGGGTCAGTTCGCCCAGGTTCGAGTCCTTGTACTTCCCGCTGACCAAGTTCGTGCCGTAGTCCGCCTCCCGGCAGACCGAGTAGAAGCACTTGCCTTCCGGGTGGATCAGGAAGAGGTCGTAGTAGCCGTATCCCTCGGCGTATTGGGTGAAGTAGTCCTTCTCCTCGCCCTCGACCTTCGGCGCGATCGCCTCCTCCATGTTGATCTTGGACACCATCGCCCAGGTCAATCCCTCGATCTTCAGCGGATCGTACACCACCATCACCAAATCGCCCCCGCTGTCGGTGTAGACCTCTTGGGCCGACTGGCCGGCGATGGCTTTCTCAATGTACGGCGTGCTGATCTCGTAGCCGATGACGTACTTCCCGTCGCCCATCGTCTTCATGTTGCTACGGAAGGCGATCTTGCCGTCCCGCTTGCCGACCAGATACGTCTCGCCCGTAGTGCCCATGCCGTCCCGCTTCTGGACAATCGCGTTGATCGGGTCGGTAGGCATCTGCAGCGCGACCACGGCCACGACCTTCCCCGAGCTATCGGTGATCGGGGCACCGATGAAGGCCGATTGCTGACCCTTGCTTGGCGTATAGGGCTGGAAGTCGGCGATGGCGATGCCCTTGGTTTCTTTCACACGCTTCCAGACGCGACCGAGCCCTTCTTCCTTCAGCTCGCCGTGTCCGACATTGGCGCCGAGATCGGACTCCTTGCAGACGG
Source organism: uncultured Planctomycetales bacterium (assembly GCA_964550865.1). Taxonomy (GTDB): domain Bacteria; phylum Planctomycetota; class Phycisphaerae; order UBA1845; family JAFGLZ01; genus JAFGLZ01. The sequence goes on along the minus strand of CAZKCX010000565.1, from coordinate 2,421 downwards.
TAAACAGCACGTGCCCGTGATCCGCACACAAGACAAAGGCATCGTAGTAGCCGTAGGCCTTGACGTAGTTACTGAGGAAAGCGTTCTGCTGATCCCACAGCTTCTTGTACTCCGCCGACTTCACGTCGATTGGTCCCGTGGGCGTCGCCTTCGTGTCCTTGCTGTACTTCTCGAAGGCCGTGAAGGCCGCACGCACATCCTCGGCTTGCGCGAGGCTGGCCACGTCGTCCCGCATCCGAGCGAAGAGCTTCTCCATCTCCGACTTCTTCAGCTGCTGGACGGCCGCCAGCTTCTGGAAGGCATCCTGGCGGAGGGTCTTGACCGTCTCGACAAGCACCCCCATGTCGCCCTGGCGCTCGGCGAAGTACTGCTCGATCTGACGCTTCTTCACATCCCGAAGCGCGATGAGCTGGTTGTAGGCGTTCTTCTCCAGTCCCTGTTCCCCGCGGTCGTTGATGGTCTCCATACCCGTATTGGCGGTGCTGTAGCTGATGAAGGCCACCACTGCCACGGGAATCAAGCCACATCCCAAGAAAGACGTAACGAGTTTCGTTCCAAGCGTCATGAGCGCACTTCTCCTGCCACTGAACTCCTACGTGCCTTACATACCCACATTGCTCCGCACAAATGTGGATTCAGTCCCTATCCTTCGCCGACAACACACCCGTGGTTCCGGGCGGTCCGTTCTTCCAAGCCGTTCTATCCCCAGCACCGAACAAGGGTTCCAGTACTGCACTTCAGAAGTATCGCGACGATACGCCCGAGCCGCTTGTGGCGAGCCGAGTCGAGCCGCCGGATTCATCCGGCGCGGCCGCGCGGCAGGAATGCCGCGGCTCGAGCAGCAAACGTGGCATACATGAACACTGCCATAGTCGCACCACTTGTGAAACACGGTCTAGGTCGGCCTGCCCTGGGGAACCAATCCACAAGCGCAGCCGATCCCCCTCGGCGACAAGGCCGCAATTACCCGAAGAGACCCTGGCCAGTAGCCATTTCCGCGCAGGCTATTCCCTGCACGAGCAAGAGATCGTCGCGGCCTTGGCGTGGATTCATAGGGGATTACCAGTACGCTCTTGCATGGAACCATGGCCAGTCTCCTCCAACCCATACCCTGGAGTGGGTAGGCGGACCATTATCGGGCGCTTGCGAGCTACACGTCCCGAATCTGCTTCTTCGGTAGAAGAAATGCCTACTCTCCGACGCGCGGCCGTCTGTTATCGGGGCTTGACCCCGCATCCCATGCCAGGTATGGGGAGGCCGTTCGCCCGAGTACGAGCCAAGAGAGTCGATCCACGGATGCGGAGTGAAGTCCTATGACGGTCACACGACTACAGCGTCTCCTGCCCGTCCTGGTGTTGGCTGTGGTAGGCGACTTTGCACGCCCGTCCGCCGCCGAGGCCACCCGTCCCGGTCAGACAGGCAAAGAGCCGCGAGTGATTCGCGACATCCTCTGGGTGTGGGGCAACCCGGAGCTCGTCAAGCCGGGGCGGCACACATACAAGACGTTCGTCGAAGCGGGCCCCGCGCGCCGGGCCGAGCTCCTCGGCGTGCCGAACATAGCCATGGCCGGTCTGGGCCTGCCGGAGGACGATCACGAGGCCGATAGGCTCACCCGAGAGGTCGCAGGCTTCCGCCGCATCGTCTGGGAGATCACGCCGGACGGCCCGGCCGTTGGCCCGCCGTTCGTCTATCGCAGGACCATCGAGCGTGTGCGGGCGCTGGCCCGACGCTATCCGAACCTCTGCGGTGTGCTGCTGGACGATATGAGCACGCAGAAGATCAAGCGCGGGTTTCAACCCCGGCACGTTCGCGAGATTCGAGGGCAATTGAGCGCGGGCGACAGCGGCCTGAAGACCTGGGGCGTGCTCTACACGATGAGCATGGATCGGCCCGGCATCGGCGACTACGTGAAGGCATTGGACGTCATCAACCTCTGGGAATGGCACGCCAAGAACCTGAATTGCCTGGAGGCCAATGTCGCGCGATGCGAGAAGGAGTACGCGAGCAAGCCCGTCGTCCTCGGTCTCTACTTGTATGACTACGGGGCCGGACGCCGCATGCCGCAAGACTTGCTCGAAGCGCAGTGCCAAACCGCGCTCCAGCTCGCGCACCAACGGCGCATCGTCGGCATCGTCTTCTTGACTATCAATAATGATTCGCAGGCCGTGCGGTGGACGGCCGAGTGGATCGCCCGCGTCGGCGATCAGAAGATCGGCTCCCCGCATTGAGCGAACCAGGCACGAGAAGGGCGGCCAACGAGAGGATCCCTGCCTTCCATCGGAGGAGTCGAGGAGGAGCGAGCTTCCCTAGTACCGTGTTTCACAAGTGGTGCGACTATGGCAGTGTTCATGTATGCCACGGTTGCTGCTCGAGCCGCGGCATTCATGCCGCGCGGCCGCGCCAGATGAATCCGGCGGCTCG
>CAZKCX010000564.1:0-4916 GCA_964550865.1 uncultured Planctomycetales bacterium | reverse complement strand
GCAGGAAACTGCGCGATCGACGTAGGAGAGCATTCGCATGTCGTCGGAAGATTCCATGGACGTTGTTCGAATCCTGTGCCAGCACCTCGAGACCGACCGGATCCTCGGGGCACGGGCGGTTCCGATCTCACCGAGCCGCGTGGCGGGACTCCGCGCGGCCAACGCGAGCCCGGGGCCAGGGGGATCGCCTCGCGACACCCAAGCCAGAGGAAGCGAGGGAGCTACATCGGAGGACCAAGTGATCAACGCCAGTGAGAAGAGTGCCGCCCTGCAATCGCTCAACGACGAGCAGGTTCGCGATTGCACGAAGTGCCATCTGTCGGAAACGCGAACGCAGACCGTGTTTGGCCAGGGCAATCCGGATGCCCGGATCGTGTTCGTCGGAGAGGCGCCCGGCTTCGAGGAGGACCGCCAGGGCGTGGCCTTCGTGGGCAGGGCGGGACAGCTCCTGACGGCCATGATCGAGAAGGGCATGGGCCTGAAGCGGGAAGATGTCTTCATCTGCAACGTGCTCAAGTGCCGACCGCCCAACAATCGCACGCCCTCGTCCGATGAGATCGCCGCCTGCTCACCCTATCTGATGCAGCAGTTGCAGCTCATCGGACCGGAGGTGATCATTGCGCTGGGTGCCCCGGCCGCACAGACCTTGCTGAACACGAAGGAGTCGATCGGACGACTTCGGGGTCGGTTCCACGATTTCTATCCGTCGGGCGCGCCCGGCATGGGAGAGGCGATCCGCTTGATGCCCACCTACCATCCTGCGTATTTACTTCGTAGCCCGGGGGAGAAGCGAAAGGCCTGGGAGGATCTCAAGATGGTCATGAACGAACTCGGCCTGCCGATTCCCGAGCAGTACCGGTAGATGCAGTGGGCACCAGCGAGTCAGCAACGGAGGAGACGATGCCAGGCGCCGCGGACCGACCGAACATACTTGTCATTCACACGGATCAGCACCGATGGGACTGCCTCGGCGCCTACGGCAATCGGCAGATCAAGACGCCGAACATTGATGCCTTGGCGGCAGACGGCACGCGATTCGACCATAGCTTCTGCCCGTATCCGGTGTGCACGCCGTCGCGTTACTCGCTGCTCTCGGGGTTGTACGTCCGCCAGCACGCCGGCTGGACGAACCGAAGCACGCTCGCGCCCGGCATCGCGACGTTCCCGCGGATGCTCCGCGAGGCCGGCTACAAGACGAAGGCCGTCGGCAAGATGCACTTCACGCCGACGTATCTCGACGTCGGCTTCGAGGAGATGGAGCTTGCCGAGCAGGACGGACCCGGCCGGATGGACGACGACTACCACCGCGAGCTCCGCGCGAACGATCTCATGGACGCCATCGACGTGATCGATCAGCGGCGAGAGTTCCGCGACCGGGCACCCAAGGAGTACTGGGCCACCTGTGGGGCGATGGTCTCCGACCTGCCGGAGAAATGGCATTCGACGACGTGGATCGGGGATCGGGCGGTCAGGACGCTCGAGGGCTGGGGCGACGGCGGCAACCTCCTGATGGCGGGGTTCATCAAGCCGCACCATCCCTTCGACCCACCTGATCCGTGGCACAAGATGTACGATCCGGACTCCACGGAGCTCCGCCCCGGATGGACCGACTCCGTTGCCGCCCACGACCTCGCACTGAATCGCGGCTACTTCCCGCATGACAAGCTGACCCGCGACGTCTTGCAGCGTGTGACGGCCTACTACTACGCCACGATCAGCCAGATCGATCACCACGTCGGCCGCATGGTCGAGATGCTGAAGAGGCGCGGCGTCTACGACAAGACGCTCATCGTGTTCACGTCCGACCACGGGGAGTACCTGGGCTACCACCATCTTCTCCTGAAGGGCGGGCACATGTACGAGCCGCTGATCCGGGTGCCCCTTATCATCAAGTGGCCGGGAGGCGCTCGGAAGGGGTCCGTTCGGGATGCGCTGGTGACGAACATCGATCTGGCGCCGACGATCCTGCGGCGGGCGGGTCTCGAGCCTGCTCGCGGCATGAAGGGCTTGGACCTGGCGCAACCCACTGCCGATCGGCCGATGGTCTTCGCCGAGAGCGGGCGTGGCCACATGATCATGGCGCGATCCAAGACGCATAAGCTGCTCTACGCGCCCAGACGGAATCGGCGGTTGTTCTATGATCTCCGCGACGACCCGACCGAGATGACAAACCGAGTCGACGATGCGGGCTGCCAGGCCGAGATCGCCAGGCACGAAGCGGCGATCGCCCGCTGGTCCGCGTATGACGCCACGCCGCCGATCTATGTGGACCATTGCGCGCCCTGCGTCGGACAACCGAGGCCGCAACGACCCAAGGTCGAGGACGGCCGAGAGCAGATGCTCGATTACTTCGAGAAGAAGACGAAGGAGTACCTCCGGAGCCGTGCCCAATCGAAGCGCGCGTAGGCCGCTTGCAGCGATCGTTGACATGTCGAACAGTACCGCCCCAATGTGGCCCAGCCGCCCTCGGCTGGGCGCGTTGATGGCCCACGGCCGGGCTTGTCACGGCGAAGCGTAGCGAAGCCTGGAGGCCGCCGTGCCACACTGTTCGATATTCGTTGCAGGCCGCCTGATGATCTGTTCCGCACGCCAAAGCCAGCGAGTTTCCAACGCTCGTGAAACGGAGGGATGAATGTTGCGACTGCGATTCGGCTTGTTGTTCGTGGTGACACTACTGCTGGCACCGGCCCCCTTTGCGTGTGCTGCCGAACCCAAGCGCCTGGTCTTCGAGGCCGAAGACTACTCTACGCCGAAGGACGCCTGGGCGACGAACCAGTTCACGAAGGACAAGTGGAACCTGTGGAGCACGGACAAGGACACGGACGAGAAATGGTCCGGTGGCGTGGTGCTGCAGTCCCCGCGGGTGATGCGGGATCGCGCCACCCCCGAGGAAGGCGCTCCCGTCCTGCACACGCGCATCACGGGCATTCCCACGGGCCGATGGAGCGTCTACCTGAAGAACGTCGGTCGCGTGCTGGCGGTCTCGTTGGACGGAGGGAAGCGGTGGCGGGCTGTCAGCGGGCGGCGTCCGTGCCTGGGCGTCTTCGAGATCGAAGACGGCACGTTTGACCTTTGGGTCGACGATCGTTACGCATCGAAATCACACCCGGGCAGCGGCTACTACGATTGTCTCGAGTTCGTCTGGCAACCCAAGCGAAAGGAGAAGCCGAAGGTAGACGGCTGGGCGAAAGAGCGCGTGTGGGAGCGCATCGACCGCGGGCTCGTCGCTCTTCCGACCGACGACGGCCACGTGTACGTAGGCTGGCGGCTGCTCCAGGACGATCATCCCGAGATCGCGTTTGATGTGTATCGCTGCGTGGACGGCGGGGAGCCGCGGAAGTTCACGGCCGAGCCGATCCGCAAGACGACGGATTTCGTGGACCAGGCCCCGCCGGCCGGGAAGGAGCTGAGCTACTTCGTTCGGCCCGTGTGTTCGGGCAAGCAGGGTAAGCCCTCCAGGCGCGTGGTGGTTCGCGCCGGTGTCCGCCCGAAGGACCACGTCGCCATCGAGCTGAACGGCGACCATACCTTCCAGAAGGTGGGAGTGGCCGACCTCAATGGGGACGGGGCCTACGACTATGTCCTCAAGCAGCCGAACAGCAACATCGATCCCTGGTACAAGTACTGGAGGCCCAGTGAGGGAACCTACAAGATCGAGGCCTATCTGGCCGACGGCACGTTTCTGTGGCGACGGGACCTTGGCTGGTCGATCGAGCGCGGCATCTGGTATTCGCCGTATCTCGTTTGGGATCTAGACGGCGACGGGAAGGCGGAAGTCGTCGTCAAGACCGGCGAGGGCGACCCCCGCGCCGAGGACGGTCGTGTCACCTCCGGTCCGGAGTATGTCAGCGTCTGGGACGGCATGACGGGTGAGGAGAGGGCTCGCGTCGATTGGCCTTCGCGCGAGGGCTTTCCCGGCGATCGCAAGTTCGCCTACAACTTTTACTGCCGGAACCAGTTGGGCATTGCCTACCTGGACGGCAAGACGCCGTGCCTCCTCGTTGCCCGTGGGACGTACAATCTGATGAAGGTCGGGGCGTACGCCTTTCACGACGGCGCCCTCAAGCGGATCTGGTGGTGGGAGAACACGGAGGAGGATCCCGTGCCGTCCTATCGCGGACAGGGGGCGCACTTCATGCACTGCGCGGACCTCGATGAGGACGGTCGCGATGAGGTGCTGCTGGGAAGCTGCGTCCTCGACGACAACGGCAACGGCCTGTGGTCGACGGGGCTCGGCCATCCGGACCATGCCTACCTGGGCGACGTCGACCCGACGCGCCCGGGGCTCGAAATCTACTTCGGCATGGAGACCAGTCGGCGCAACGGTGGGATGTGCCTGGTGGATGCCAAGACGGGCGATTTCCTTTGGGCGCTCCAGGAGCAGACCTTCCACATCCACTCCTCCGGGCTTTGCGCGGACTTCGATCCGAAGCACGTCGGCATGGAATGCTACGGCGGCGAGGCCAAGAAGGACCCGCGCGGAAAGAACCGCCGCTGGCTCTTCTCCGCCAAGGGCGAGGTGCTGGCCCGCAACAAGGAGTGGTATGTACGCTTGAATCCTCGGGCGGTCTATTGGGACGCCGATCCGTATCGCGAGTTGCTTCGGGGCAGCAAGATCCACAAGTTCCGTGGCGAAACGCTCACGGAGTCGGTGCGGGGGCATCAGGCAGCCTGGGCCGACGTTCTCGGCGACTGGCGGGAGGAGGTCATCACGTCGGTCGCAGGGGAGCTACGGATCTACACGACGACCATCCCGGCCGCGGACCGGCGCGTGTGTCTGATGCAGGATCCTATCCACCGGATCGACGTGGCCCATCTCGCCATGGGATACGCCCAACCGCCGATGACGACCTTCTGCCCGTCGGCCACCGAGCCGGGCCGTCGACTCGCCCCCTAAGCTGCCTGCAACAAAGATC
>CAZKCX010000563.1:0-4919 GCA_964550865.1 uncultured Planctomycetales bacterium | reverse complement strand
CGATTCGGCGTCGGCGCCGGTGAGGTCGGGCGCGGACGGATCGGGCACGTCGCGTGCTTCGCGGTACATCACCGCCAGCGAGCACGTGATGAACTTGGTGGCCATGCCCAGCGCGCCGACGATCCACATCCAGAAGACCGCCCCCGGACCGCCCGTGCTGATCGCGACCGCTACGCCCGCGATGTTGCCCAGCCCGATCGTGGCCGACAACGCGGCGCACAACGCCTGGAAGTGGTTGATCTGCCCGGCGTCTTCGGGCCGATCGTAGAGACCGCGGACGCAGGCTACCCCATGCGTCACCGCCCGCCATTGCACGAAGCGGGTGGCCACCGTAAAGAGCAGCCCCGCCCCCAACAGCAAGAAAAAGAGGGGATTCGACCAGATGTACCCTACCAGCGCCCCCAACCATATGCTGATCGTCGACTCCAGCTCACCCATGCGGTCTCCCTCGGAACTGCTCCGTCACCACCACCCGCGCGGACACCCCCGGGTGCCCACGCACGTCGCGGTCATTCTAGCGAGCGAATGGATGCGGTGCCACGATCAGGGCGCTCCGCGGCGCGTCACGGCGTCGACGAGGCGCCGGAAGCGATCCTCCTTCCGCAGCGCATCGAGCATGGGGTCTTGCCGCGCCTGAATACGGAGCGTCGGCTTGGCGTGAAGCGCCTCGCCTAGCAGCATCAAGGCCTCGCTGGTCCGACCTTGCGCAGTGCGAACGCGGGCGAGGGCATAGCGAACCTCCGGATGATTCCGGAACGCCGGCGAGGCCGAGAGGAGAACCGTGGCCGCGCGCTCCGCCTGCTGAACGCGGAGAAGCGCTTCGGCCAGGTCGGCGTACACCGCCGGCTTGCGGTACCCGTCCTCGACGACCTGGGCGAGGAGCTCCGCGGCACGATCGTCCTCACCCTTCCCCAGATACGCCCGCGCGAGCTGGTAACGCAGGGACGGATCTTCCGGTTGCCGCCGAAGGACCTCCGCCGCCTCGACGAGCGCCTCGTCGAACCGTTCCAGATCGTTCAGCGTCGCAGCCCGTTCGTGCCGGGCCAGGACATAATCCGGATCCTGCGCGATGGCGCGATCGAACGCGGCCAATGCCTGCTCATAGCGACGCAGCTCGCGGAGCGCCACGCCCAGGTTGTGCTGGGCCTTGGTGTCCTTCGGATCCACCTGGACGGCCTTGCGCAGGGCGTCCAGCGCCTTATCGTACTGTCCGGCCAATGCATAGGCGCCGCCGAGATTGGTCTGCGCTCGAGCATTCGCGGGGTTGACGGCGACCGCCCGCTCCCACAACACGATGTCGTCATGCCACGTGGGCAACAAGTCGCGCGTCGCCACCAGGAGAATGAGAACCACGACGCCCCCGGCGACAGCAAGCGCCCCCCGCGCGGCACCGGTCCGATAGCGTTGCCATGCCCAGACGGCCGCGCCGGCCATCCCGAGCGCCACGGCCATTGCGGGCAGATAGCTGTATCGATCCGCCACCAGCTCATGGCCGATGGTGATCAAGCCGGAGGCGGGCAAGAGCATCAGGGCGTAACACGCCGCAGCCGTCGTGACGCCGGGCACGCGTTTGCGGAGACAAACCAAAACGGCGGCGAGTGCGGTCACGGCCAGCGTACTGCCGCCGAATCGCAGACTCCACATCGCGATGTCGTCCGGTCGTGGGTACATCGGGCTGAGCCCGACGGGCAAGAACGTCTTCGAGAGATAGAACAGCATCGCGTGGCCGACGATGAGGACCCGATCGATGGGCCCGACCTCGCCGAACGACCGGATCGCGCCGCCGTGCCATTGCCCCCAGAAGCCGACACCGAGCGCAAACACGCTCACGACGACGTAGCTGCCCTTCTCCCACAGCACGCCACGATGTGGCCGATGCCACCACTGGCGGATTGGAGCGGACAGGCGTCGCAACGGATACACGTCGAGGGCGATGAGCACCAAGGGCAGGCTGACGGCCGTGCCCTTGCCCAGCACGGCCAGGAGGCAGGAGAGGCGGGACGCGAACAGCCAACGATCGCGCCTCACTCGTGGGCACGAGGGATCATGGCCACGCAAGTAGGCCCCGACGCACAACAGATAGAATAGCCCGCACACGACGTCCCGACGCTCGGTCACCCAGGCCACCGACTCCACCCGCAGCGGATGCAGCGACCAGAGCAACGCCGCCAGGACACCGCCCAGCAAGACCATCGCCGTGCCGGGATCGTGGTCTGACGTCGGGGGGGACTCCGCGTGATCGACGATTCCCGGCGCGTCGTCGGCCTCCCGCGGTGCCTCGGCCGATCCGGAGGTTCGCTGCCATGCCCGGAAGAGCGTGACGGCCACCCACACCATCAGCATGGCGCCGCCCGCGTGAAGCAGGACGTTGGTGAGGTGATAGCCGAACGGATCCATCCCCCAGATGAGGTAATCCAGTCCGTAGGTCATCCAGCTCAAGGGCTGGTACGGCCCCATGTGCGTCGTGGTGAACATCCAGAGGAGACGCCGGGGGCCGAGGCCCCGGTAGGCCTCGTTGCGTACGATGTTGTTGTCGTCGTCCCAATGAAGGAACCCGTGCCCGGTGCAAGGCCAATAGGCCCAAAGCACGAGAAGAAACACCGCCCCCATCGCCCCAAGCAGGGGCCGAGACGCTGCGGCGGAACGAGGCGCGGCACGGCTCTCCGAGTCGTTCATGAGTCGTCACTGTATCGACGGAGGGCGTGGGGTCAACGCGGACTTGCCCCGGGCCTCTTGTCGTCGGGACCTGATTCGGTGGACCTGTGGTGGTACAATTTCGCGTCCATGAAGGTAGCCATCGTCATTGAGAGCATCGACACGCGCCGCGGCGGCGCGGAAACGAGTACCGTTCAGTTCGTGCATCGGCTGGCCGAACGAGGCTGTGAGGTCCACGTCTTCACGACGAGCGAAGTGCCCACCTCCCCCGCGATGACCGTGCATCCCGTCCGTGTGCCCCGCCCCGCGCGGAACGCGCGGACAAGCATCTTCTTGCGGAGGGCGCCGGTCGAGATCCGACGGCACCACTATGATATCGTCCACTCGATGCTGCCCCTGCCGGGTTGCGACGTGTATCAGCCGCGCGGGGGAACGGCGGCCGAGAGCATCGAACGGAACCTCGCCCTCTTGCGCTGGCGGCCCTTGCGGCAGGCCAAACGCATCGGCAACCGGTTCAACGTCAAGCGGCGGTCGCAGCTCGAGGAGGAACAGATCGTCTTTGCGCAGTATCCTCGCACGATAATCGCGGCGCTCAGCGAGTACGTCTGCGATCAACTGCGTCGGCACTACCACGTAGACGAATCCCGCATCCGTCTCGTATACAACGCCGTAGAGGTGCCCGACGTCAGCCGGGAACAGCGCGAGGCCGACCGCCGGGCGATCCGCGGGCAGTTCGCCATCGCCGAGGACGAACTCGTCTTGCTGATCGTGGCCCATAACTTCCGGTTGAAAGGCGTCGGCCGCGCGGTGGAGGCCGTCGCCCGGCTCGCGCGAAGGCACGCCCTCCATCCGAAGGTCTTGGTCGTGGGCCGCGGGCATCCGCCGCGCCACATCCGGCTGGCGCAACGCCTGGGCGTGGCGGATCAGTTCGTGTTCGTGGGACCGAGTGACCGGGTCGGGGCGTTCTATCATGCGGCGGACGTGCTGATCCATCCCACGTACTATGACCCCTGCAGCCGGGTGGTCTTGGAAGCGCTCGTCTCCGGGCTGCCGCCCGTCACGACGCGCTACAACGGAGCGGCCGAGGTGATCCAAGACGGCACGCATGGCTACGTCATCGACTCGCCGGAATCCGTGGAGGACCTCACCGAGAGCATTCGCCGACTCGCCGATCCCGACCACCGTACCGCGTGCGGACGCGAGGGCAAGAAGCTCAAAGAGCCACTCAGCATGGACCGCCACGTCGAGGAGATGCTCGGCGTATATCGGGAGATCCTTGATCGGAGGGCCCACGGATGAGCGAAACGACGGTACTGGCCCTGTACGTCGCGGGGGCGTATCTGGCCGGCGCCATCCCGTTCGGCTTCCTCGCCGGCCGGCTCAAGGGCGTGGACCTACGAAAGGTCGGCAGCGAGAACATCGGGGCCAGCAATGCCGGTCGCGTCCTCGGGCGACACTGGTTCTTCATCGTCCTCATCCTCGATGCGTTGAAGGGTTTCCTCCCCGTCCTGCTGGCGGGCCAGTGGTTGGCGGATTCGACCGTTTTTGCCGGCGAGGATCAGCTCCTCCGGCTTCAGGTCGCTTGGCTGGGGGTGGCGTTGGCGGCCATTCTCGGACATCTTTTCCCGATCTATCTGGGCTTTCGAGGCGGACGAGGGGTCGCGACCTCGCTGGGTGTGGTGCTCGCAATCTGGCCGTACTACACGATCCCGGGGCTGCTCGCCTTCGCCACATGGGGAGTCGTCAAGAAGGTCAGCGGGTACATCTCGGTCGCCTCGATCGTCGCCTGCTGCGCGTTCCCCATCTGGGTGGTCGTCACCGCCGTCGTGGCCGGCTGGCCTGTCGCCGATCTCGTCCCCCTGATCGCCTTCGGCGTCCTGGTCGGACTGCTGGTGATAATTCGGCATTGGCCGAACATCCAGCGTCTCCGCGCCGGCGCGGAACTCTCACCCGACCGTGCCGAACGCACCGGGGAGAGCGAGACGTCCCTCCAGGACTCCTAAAGCATCCTGTGTAGTTGTTATGACGGCATATAAAAGCTGGACTCCGCGCGCAGAGGAAAGTCTCGTTCTGCGAGAATGACTCGGCTTCCGCAGCGATCGCAAGGCGGGAGTTCCTAAAGCTGCTGATGGAATTCCTTGACGGAGGACCATCAAGACCCGAGCATTGCAAAGCAACTTGTGGTATCCTGTGGAGTTCCGCGCTGGCTGGAGATTACGTAAGGAGAGCGTTGCATGAGAGTCATTATCGTCAAGAACGAGAAG
>CAZKCX010000562.1:0-4924 GCA_964550865.1 uncultured Planctomycetales bacterium | reverse complement strand
TGGCCGAGAACAACGTCGCGCGGGCATTCACGTTCGTGCAGGGCGAGGGGGCGGTGCTCTTGCTGACCAAGGAGTCCGAAACCGATCAAGCGATGGTCGACGCCCTGAAGCGAGAGTACGTCGACGTGACGATGCGGCCGCTCGACCAGGCGCCCGAGGACGTGCTCGACATGCTCGATTACGACGCGATCATCCTGTCGAACCTCGGGGCGGACCTTTTCACCGAGGATCAGCGCAAGCAGCTCGGCGCGTACGTGAGCGACCTGGGCGGCGGGCTCGTGATGACGGGCGGCGACGACGGCTTCGGCGCGGGCGGATGGCTCGACACGGCCGTCGAGGAGGTCATGCCCGTCAAGTTCGACGTGAAGCAGGAACGGATCCACATGCGGGGCGCGCTCGCGCTGATCATGCACACCTGCGAGATGCCCCGCGGCAACTACTGGGCCGAGGAGATCAGCATCGCCGCGGTGAAGGCGCTGAGCTCGCTCGACATGATGGGGCTCATCGCGTGGTCCAGCGGCGGAACGAACTGGGAGATCAAGTTCGCCACCGTCGGCTCGAAGCAGAACAAGATCAACCAGATCAGGAAGATTAGCGGCCGGATCGGCGACATGCCCGATTTCGCCGGCGGACTCGAGATGGCCTATCAGCAGCTCCGCGCCGCCCCGCAGGTGTCGCAGAAGCACATCATCATCACGAGCGACGGCGACGCCGCCGGCCCGCCGATCACGTTGCTGCGGAAGCTTCGACGCGCGAAGATCACCGTCACGACGGTGACCATCGGCTTCGGCGCGCACGTCGTCGAACCGGAGATGAAGCGGATCGCCAAGGAAACCGGCGGGCGCTACTACAAGGCCAACAACCCCCGGGTGCTGCCGCGGATCTTCATTAAGGAGGCCAAGGTCGTCCGTCGGCCGCTCATCCGTGAGGTCGAGGACGGCTTTCGGCCGCACCTGCGGATCACCATGCCGGAGATCACAGCCGGTTTGCGCAATACGGACATCCCGCCGCTGTTCGGGCACGTTCTCACCACGCCGCGGTTGGCGGCGGACGAATTCAGTCGCGTCCTGATCGCCAGCGACAAGGAAGACCCGATCCTCGCCGTGCGGCAGTGCGGGCTGGGCAAGTCGATCGCCTTCACCAGCGGATGGTGGACCCGGTGGGGCCGGGCGTGGCCGGGCTGGGAAAAGTTCAGCAAGCTCTGGGCCCAGTCGCTTCGCTGGGCGATGCGGCAGGGCCGGGCCGCGGACTTCGAGGTCTCCACCCAGCTTCGGGGCCGACAGGGCAAGATCGTGGTCGAGGCGCTCGGCAAGGACTCGTCGTTCCTCAACGGCCTCAGCATCGGCGGTCGGGTGCTCGCGCCCGACGCCACGGGGCAGACCGTACGGCTGCAGCAGACCGGACCGGGCCGATACGAAGGCACGTTCCCCGTGAGCAAGAACGGGCACTACGTGGCGATGCTCAGCTACAGGCGCCCCCGCGGCGGCACGGGCTTGATCAAGACCGGCCTGAGCGTCTCGTATTCCCCGGAGTACCGTGAGCTGACGACGAACCACGCGCTGCTGCAGCAGATCGCCGAACGAACGGGCGGCGAGGTCCTCTCCTTGGATCCGACGCAGGCGGACGTCTTTCGGCGGCCCGTCCAGCCGTCGATCAGTCGTCGCGCGATCTGGCCGTGGATTCTGGCGTGGTTCGTCATTCCGCTCTTGCTGCTCGACGTGGCAGGGCGGCGGCTTGCCTCCATCGTGGCGATATCGATCTGCGTCGAGGTCGTCGTCCTGATCTGGCTGCTCTTCCCCGGGGAGCTCTATCGATTCTGGTGGGGCTGGCCGCTCGCGATCGTCCTCGCGGACCTCGTCGGCTGGGCGGTGCGGTGGCGGACGATTCCACAGGTCATCCAATGGTTGGATGCGGAGCTGCGCGGGCTTCGCGCGTCCGAGGCGGCCGCCGAGTCCGTCTCGCACCTCAAGAGCGTCCGCGAGCGGATTCGCGAGGAGATGGCCGAACGGGCGAAGGCAGACGCCGAACGCCGCGCGGCCGCGGGAGAGGAAGCCGCGCGGGAGCAAGGGGAGGAGGTCGACACGGCCAGGCGGTTCGATCTCGGCGAGGTCGGCGATCGCGAGGTGGGCGACTTGGATCAGGCCATCGGCGGTGCCCGGACGGCCAAGCCGCCTCCGGAACGACGCGGAGATAAGCCCGGCGAGAAGGAAGACGAAGACGCGGACACGACGTCGCGGCTGCTGCGGGCCAAGCGCCGTGCTCGCGAGCAGAGCGAAGACGAAGAATAGACCCGCGGGCGCGCGCCGCCCGCATGGAAACAAGAGACGGAGGTTGTCATGCCCGACATCGACCCCAAGGTGCAGAAGGCCACCGATGAGTTCCGGCACAAGTACCAGCAGGTCCGCGCCGAGATCGCCAAGATGATCGTCGGCCAGGCCGACATCATCGACGGCGTGTTGACCTGCCTGTTCGTCGGCGGACACGCGCTGCTCGAAGGCGTCCCCGGGCTCGGCAAGACGCTGCTGATCCGCACGCTCAGCCAGACCCTCTCGCTCGACTTTCAGCGGATCCAGTTCACCCCCGATCTCATGCCGGCCGACATCATCGGCACGAACGTGATCATCGAGGATCAGGCCACCGGCAGCCGCGAGTTCCGATTTCAGCAAGGGCCGCTCTTCGCGCAGATGATCCTGGCCGACGAGATCAACCGCGCTACGCCGAAGACGCAGTCGGCGCTGCTCGAGGCCATGCAGGAGCACTCGGTGACGGTCGCGCGGCAGCGCTACGCGCTGACCGAGCCGTTCTTCGTCATGGCGACGCAGAACCCGATCGAGCAGGAGGGGACCTACCCGCTGCCGGAGGCGCAGGTCGATCGGTTTCTCTTCAAGCTCATTGTCGGCTACGCCAGCCGCGACGAGCTGCACGAGGTGCTCAACCGGACGACCGCCGGCAAGGTCCCGGAGGTCGAGCAGGTGATGAAGGGCGAGGAGATCCTCGGCGCGCAGAAGCTCGTGCGGCGGGTGGTGATGGCCCCGCCGGTGCAGGACTACGCGATCCGATTGAGCCTGGCCTCGCATCCCGGCGGCGAGTTCGCCACCGAGATGGTCAACAGCTACGTGCGGTGGGGCAGCAGCCCGCGCGGGGCCCAAGCGATTACGCTGGCGGCCAAGGTGCAGGCCCTGCTGGACGGGCGCTTCAACACGGCCTTCGGGGACGTGGAGCGGGTCTTCTTGCCGGCGATGCGGCATCGCATCTTGCTGAACTTCGAGGGCGAGGCCGAGGCGATCGATCCCGATGACGTCCTTCGCGAGATCCTCGAGAAGACCCCGACCACCGTGGAGGCCGTGGCATGACGATGGCCGTAGCGACGAAGAAGAACGAACTGCTCGACCCCGAGTTCATGATGCGACTCGAACAGCTCGACGTCGTCTCGCGGAAGATCTTCGCGGGAAAGATGAAGGGCGAGCGCAAGACCAAGCGCAAGGGCGAGTCCGTCGAGTTCGCCGACTACCGCAACTACGTCGTCGGCGACGACCTCCGCTTCCTCGACTGGAACATCTACGCCCGACTCGATCGCCTCTTCTTGAAGCTCTTCCTCGAGGAGGAGGACCTCGGCGTCTACGTCCTGCTCGATACGAGCAAGAGCATGGACTTCGGCGAGCCGAACAAGGCGATGTACGCCAAGCGGGTCGCGGCCGCCCTGGCCTACATCGGTTTGGTGAACTACCACCGGGTTACGATCTGCGCGTACAACGATCGCATCGACGCGTCGCTGCGAAACGTCCGAGGGCGCCGGATGATGCACCAGATCGTCGGCCTGCTGAGCGAGCAACAGCCCGGCGGGCCCAGCAACCTGGCGGCAGCATGCCGCCAGTTCGCCATCGCGCACAAGCCCAAGGGCGTCCTGCTGGTGCTCAGCGATTTCCTGGACAAGGGCGGATACGAGACGGGCCTGCGGTACCTCGTGCGACGCGACCTGGACGTGTACGCCCTCCAGATGCTCGCGCCGGAGGAGATCGACCCGAAGCTCACCGGCGACCTCCGGCTGGTCGACATGGAGGACGCCGACGTCTCGGAGGTCACTGTCAGTCGGCCCCTGATCAACCGGTACAAGTCGAACCTGCAGGCCTACTGCCAGACGCTGAAGAGCTTCTGCACCCGGCGGGACGTGGCCTACCTGTTCACGAGCACGGAAGTGCGTTTCGATCAGCTCGTGCTGTCGTACCTGCGCCAACGAGGGCTGCTGCGATAGGAGCCAAGGCAAGCGATGGACTTCTTGAATCCATGGTGGATCCCGGCGGTGGCGGCCGGCCTGGCCGTGCCCGCCCTGCTGACGTTCTACTTCCTCAAGCTGCGCCGGCAGGAGGTGGCCATCTCGTCGACGCTCCTGTGGAAGCAGGCGATTCAGGATCTCCAGGTGAACTCACCTTTCCAGCGGCTGCGGAACAACCTCCTGCTCTGGCTTCAGCTGCTCGCCCTGCTGATCGCGGCCTTCTGTCTGTGGCAGCCGGTCTGGAGCAGCGAGGACACCACCGAGAAGACCGCGATCCTGCTGATCGATCATTCCGCGTCGATGGCCACCGTCGAGGCCGACGGGCGAACCCGCCTCGAGCGGGTCAAGGAGAAGGCCAAGACCTACGTCGACAACCTCGAGCCCGGCAGCAAGGTCATGCTCATCGCCTTCGCCGATCGAGCACGTGTGGCCTCCCCCTTCAAGAGCGACAAGACCGCGCTCCGCGAGGAGATCGACCGGATCGAGCAGACGGAGGGCGCGAGCCGCTTGTCGCTGGCCATGGAGCTGGCCGAGGCGCACAGCACCCGACAGGTGATCGCCACGGGCGGTGCGGACCTCGCCGTCGAAGGCGCCGGCCAGGCGGCATCGGCGGCGACGCAGCTCAGCAGTAAGGCCGAGCAGTTGCAGGCG
>CAZKCX010000561.1:0-4930 GCA_964550865.1 uncultured Planctomycetales bacterium | reverse complement strand
CGCTGCAAGGCCCAGGCCCAGGAGGAGAGGATCCCGTTGTTCGTGCTTGATTGCGGGGAGGGCAACGGCGGCAACGTCGGCGTGGTGGATCTGAAGATTCACGGTCAGGGGCACGTCGTCGGGGCGACGCTTCGTTTCGAGGCCACGGTGCTGAACAGCTCCGCGGAGTCGCGGCGCGTGAAGGTCGGGCTCGAGGTCGACGGCGTGCGCCAAGCCCACCTCAACCAGACGGTGCTCCTGACGCGTCGGGGGACGCCGGGCAACCGACAGAAGGTCGTCTTCGAGCATGCGTTCTCCAAGCCGGGACCGCATCAGGGCCGCGTGGTGCTCGACGCGGCGAACGATGTCCTCCCGGAGGACGACGTCCGCGAGTTCGCGCTCGAGATCGCCGGCGACATCCGCGTGTTGGTCATCGCCGGCCCGGGTGGATCGGATACGCCGACCGGGCCAGGCTATTACGTCCTCTCCGCGCTGAAGGTCCCCTCGGCGATTCGGCCCATCACGCGAACCGTAGGCGACGTCACTCCGCGGGACATCGCCGGCAATGCGCTCGTCGTCTGCTGTGACGTTCCGTCTTTTGACCCCGCCTTGGCGAGTGCGTTGCGACGGCTTCTGGTCGGCGGCGGCACGCTCGTCGTCTTCGTCGGGCCGAACGTCGACGTGGCGAGCTACAATGCCGTGCTGGGCACGGGCGAGCCGCCGATCCTGCCGGCTACACTCGGAGAGCCCATGGGCGATGCGGTGACGCGACGAGACGCCCACAAGCTGCTTCGTGTGGAGCTGGATCATCCGCTGTTCCGCGACCTGTACGATTCGCAGGAGCCGTACCAATCGGTGTTGGCCTACGCCCATCTCACGGCCGCCGTGCGAGGCAGCTCCTCCGCCAGGCCTATTGCCTGGCTCGAGCGGGATCGGCCGTTCTTGCTCGAGCACCGCGTGGGCGCGGGACGTTGCTACCTGTGCACGACCTCGGCCAACACGATCTGGACCAACCTGCCGACGAAGCCCGTGTTCTTACCGATGCTGCTTCGGATGTGTCTAAGCACGGTGGCCGGGGCGGATTCTCCGACGTCCATCGCCGAGGGTTCCCGGGTGGTGCTGCCCGTCACGGGGGACGAGCCGAGGGAGATCGACGTCGTGCTGCCCCCGGACGAGAACGGCCGAAGCGCGACGGTCCGCATCCGTTCGGCGCCACAGGACGGGCAGAATGTGGCCGTCTTCACGGAGACCTTCACGCGCGGGGCGTACGCGTGGCAAACGGCCGGCAAGCCGGAGCAATCGGGGCAGTTCGTGGTGTCGCCCGACGGCAAGGAGTCGGACCTGGGCGCGATGGGCGAGCGGCAGCTCGTCGAGTCGCTGCCGGATCAATCGGTGGTCGTGGCGGGGAATCTCGACGAGCTTCGGGAGGCCATCCACCAGGCCGCTCGGGGCACGCCGGCGTGGGACTACTTCCTGATCGCGGTGCTGATCCTTGCGACGGTGGAGGCGTTGTTCGCGAATCGCTACCGGCCGGCCGAGGTCCGCGTCCCGGCCGAGACAGCTACGGCTGCGGCTTGACGTCCGATCGGTTACCCCTTTCCCGGTCAGGGGCGCCGCGCGATGTCGTGGTGGCCCCGACATACGCCAAGATCTCGTAGCCGTCGTTCTCGGCGATGCGTCGCAAGAGACGGCGGTGTTCTTGCACCCAGGCCCGGCGTCCCTTGTCCCGCAGGCGATCTCCCTTGGAGACGACGACGTGCGTGATGCGGCCTGACCGCAGCGCGCCGAGCAGATCGAACGGCACGCCCGGCTGGGTGATCCACGTCCGCAGGCCGGAAAGCAGCGTGAAGGCGTTCGGGTTGTGGACGCAGACGGTGGCGTCGTCGGGGATCACGGAGGGCGCGCGACGGGCGATACGCTCGTATCGCATCCATTGCTCGTCGGCGTACGGCATGGTCTGCTGCTTGTGGATCGCCACGCAAAGATCCGCCGCCGACAGCACGAGCCAGAGCGCTGCGAGCGCCCACCGGGCATTGCCCAACGCCTGCCAGCTTCCACTCCCGCGAATGGCCGAGGCGAGGAAGCAGAGGAACAGCGGTGCCAGCGGGAGGAAGTAGCGGGCCGTGCCCCCCGTGCTGAAGACGGTGAGCAGGCCGAGCATCAAGGCCGCATAGATGTGGATCGGTCGGAGCCGTTGCCAGGCCGAGGCGAGAAATGCTACGAGGAGCAGGGGGGTGAGCGCCAGGGCGACGACCCGGCCCATCTGTCGCTCGCGGAGGTCGGCCAGATGGAGAAGCGGCACGGTCTGGTTGGGTAGATTGTAGAGAAGGCCCCACGCGATATTGGCGTACATCTCCTTGGCGACCGAACGCGGTGTGATGAGCTTCGAGTTCGGGTCGTTGGGCGACTGCTGGAGCAGCATGCGAAACTGGTTGACGCCGTCCATCGATTGGGCCTGCACGCGACTGTTCCGCAGCGACCAGCCGAGCATCGGCACGACGGCCAACGTCGCGAACAGGCCGAAGCGCACGAGGGTGCGTCGGCGTTGCTCGCGGGATACGCGAAGCAGGACCAGCCCCGCCGAGGGGACCAGCAGGAGGGCGAGACCCTTGATGAGACCGCCGTAGCCGGCGATCAGACCCGCAAGGGCCCACCAGCGCCACCGAAGCGGATCGTCCCTGGTCCGATCGATCATCCACAGCACCACGACCGACACGGTGAACAGCGGGACGGCCGGCATGACCTGATGACTGAACCAGACGTAGTGCGCGGAGCACCCGACGGCGATCATCGTCCACGCGGCCGGCCACGGCCCGGCGATCCGCCGGACAAGCAGATACAGAAAGAGCAATCCGACGAGGCCGATGACCACCATCAGCAGCTTGATCGGAAGAAGGTTCAGGCCGAAGCCCTCGATCACGGCCGCGATCAGCAGGGGCAACCCCGGAGGCCACGTCTTGTGGGGAAGGTACTGCTCGGGGTTCAGGCAGCGAGTGTAGCCGCGACCGGCGGCGATCGAGTTCGCCAGGCCGATGTAGGCCTCGCTGTCGTCGCAGTTGAATCGCGTCAGATCCGGGCGTGCATGGGGGAAGGCGACGTACGCGCACGCGATCACGATCAGGCCGATCGCGGCCAGGATGTCCGCTCGGGCGTCCGTACGTCGGGTTCGTTCCTCGGTCTCGCTCAATAACTCGCTTCCTCGCTTCGACGGAAGATACCGACATCCTACTACATCGGCCTCGGCGACCGAATGGCAAGAGATGTTTGACAGCCCCGCCGCGCAGGCGGGTACAATGCCCGCATGAACGAGCCCAAACCCATGACGCGCGACCAGATTCGGGAGGTGGACCGGACGGCCATCGAGGACTACGGCATCCCGGGTGTCGTCCTGATGGAGAACGCCGGGCGCAGCACGACCCGAGTCGTTCTCGATCTGCTGGACGATGCGAGTGATGCGCCGGTGGTCATCGTCTGTGGTGCCGGCAACAACGGGGGCGACGGCTTCGTCATCGCCCGCCATCTGCACAACGACGGGGTGGGGGTGGAGATCCTGCTGGCGGTCGATCCGGAGAAGCTCAAGGGCGACGCCCGGGTCAACTACGAGATCGCGCGGAAGATGGACCTTCCGATGCAGACGGTGACGGACGAAGCGAAGATCGCCCAGGCCGCCGCCAAGCTCGGGGATTGCCGCGTGATCGTGGATGCCCTCCTCGGCACGGGCTTCCACGGAGAGGTCCGGCCTCCGTTTGATGCGATCATCCGCGCGATCAACGAGGCGGAGGGCCCGCGCGTGGTGGCCGTCGATGTCCCCTCCGGCCTGGACTGCGACGCCGGCGAACCGAGCAATGCGACGGTTCGGGCCGATGTCACGGTCACGTTCGTCGCGCCGAAGACGGGCTTCTCGAAGGACTCCGCCCGAGAATATGTGGGCGACCTCGTGGCGGTCGACATCGGCGCGCCGCGCGAGCTGACGCGGCAGAACGGCACGTAGGAGCATGCGACCCGCACCATGAGCGCGCCGACCGAATCCGAGACGCTGGCCATCGACGGGGGCATGCCCGTTCGCAGCGAGCCGTTGCCCGTGGGTCCGCACGGGATCGCGGACGTGGCGGACGAAGAGATCGAGGCCGTCACACGGGTCCTACGCCGCCGGAAGATCTTCCGCTACCTCGAGCGATCGTCCGAGGAGGGCGTGAGCGAGGCCGCCCAGCTGGAGCGCGCCTTCACCGAGTTCACCGGCTGCGACTACGCGATCGGGACCACGGGTGGGACGACGGCGCTGATCTCCGCGCTCGTCGGCATCGGGGTGAACGTCGGCGATGAGGTCGTCGTTCCGGCGTATACGTACATCGCGACGCCGTCGGCATGCCTGATCGTCGGGGCGATTCCCGTGATCGCGGAGATCGACGAGTCGCTCACGATCGACCCGGAGGACGTCCGCCGGAAGATCACGCCCCACACGAAGGCCATCATTCCCGTGGACATGATCGGCCTGCCGTGCGACATGGACGCGATCATGACGATCGCGCGGGAGTACGACCTGCGCGTGCTGGAGGACGTCGCGCAGGCCTGTGGCGGCCGCTACAAGGGCAAGCCGTTGGGGAGCATCGGCGACGCGGGGTGTTTCAGCCTGCAGCACTATAAGATCATCACCAGCGGCGAGGGCGGCATCGTCGTGACGAACGACCGCGAGACGTACTACCGCGCCGCGTGTCGTCACGACTCGGCCATGTCGTTCTGGGACGACGCGATGGACTTCCGGCCTTTTGCCGGCGAGAACTTTCGCATGTGCGATCTCCGCGGTGCGTTGGGTCTGGTGCAGTTCCGGCGGCTGGAGGCGCTCCTGGCCCGCTTGCGGGCGACCAAGCGTCGCATCCTCGAGCGGGTCCGCGATCTGCCTCTCGTCCGGCCGATTCCCTCGAACGACGAAGACGGCGACTGCGGCACGACC
>CAZKCX010000560.1:0-5000 GCA_964550865.1 uncultured Planctomycetales bacterium | reverse complement strand
GCGGCAGCATGACGGACTGGGGCGCCCACCACTTCGACATCGCCCAATGGGGGCTCGGCATGGACGGATCCGGACCGGTCGAGATCGCTCCACCTGACGACAAGAAAGTCAAGCGTCTCACCTACAAGTACGCCAACGGCGTGACCATGTACCACGGCGGCGCGCAAGGCCGCGCGGGCGTGGAGTTCATCGGGCCCAAGGGCCGCGTTCTCGTCAATCGCGGCTACATCGAGACGAAGCCGCGGAAGCTGCTCGATGAGCCCATCGGCCCCGGCGAGGTCCACCTCTACAAGAGCCGGAACCATCAGGACGACTGGCTCGATGCGGTCGTCCGGCGCAGCCGTCCCATCTGCGACGTCGAGGTCGGCCATCGCTCGGTCTCGGTCTGCCACCTCGGCAACATCGCCTATTGGATCAAACGGCCGTTGAAGTGGGACCCCGTCAAAGAGCGGTTCATCGGCGACGAGGAGGCCAACCGGATGCTCGATCGGCCGAAGCGAAGTCCATGGCGGATTTCCTAAGGGTCGGACGATACCCGGAAAGCGACCACCGCGTGACCAACATAAGGAAACAGAAGATGCATGCGACGAGATATTCGTTGATAGGGCTGGCCTTCGTGGGGATGTGGCTCGGTGTTCCGGCCACGGGACAGGCAGATGAGTTGGACGACCTCATCAAGAAGGTCACTACGTGGGATTACGGCCAGGACGCCAAGCCCTGGGAGCGAATCTCCGAGATCGTCGTCGAGTCCCAGAAGAATACGAAGAAGCGCAAGGCCATCGCCGCGAAGCTCGCCAAGCTGTTGCAGGGGGACGCCACCCTCGCGACCAAGCGGCTCGTCTGCAAGGAGCTGTGGCGGATCGGCGATAGGGACGTCGTGCCGACGATCGCCCCGCTCCTCGAGAAGGCCGAGACCTCGGACATGGCCCGCTATGCCCTGGAGCGGATGAACGACGCGGCGGCCGGCGCCGCCCTCCGTAAGGCCCTCGACAAGACGGGCGGCGACGTCCGTGTGGGCATCATCAACTCGCTCGGCGAGCGCGAGGATCGGGCCGCCGTGGAGGCGTTGGCCGAGCTGGCCAAGAGCCGCGATCGCGGCACGGCCGAGGCCGCCATCATCGCACTCGGCAAGATCGCCGGCAACGACGCCGCCGGTAAGCTGATCGCCGTCAAACGCGGGCTGTCTCCCGCGCTCCTGCCCGTCATGAACCACGCCCTGCTCGCCTGCGCGGCCGACTATGCCGATACGGGCAACACCGAGGCCGCGAGTGATCTCTACAAGCGCCTCTACGCCCTGAATGAGCCGTCGGCCACTCGAGCGGC
Source organism: uncultured Planctomycetales bacterium (assembly GCA_964550865.1). Classification (GTDB taxonomy): domain Bacteria; phylum Planctomycetota; class Phycisphaerae; order UBA1845; family JAFGLZ01; genus JAFGLZ01. Next base: position 3,677 of record CAZKCX010000560.1, on the reverse strand, counting down.
GGCATTGAAGGGCCTCGTGACGCTTCGTGCGGCCGACGCCGTGCCCCTCATCGTCGCCGCCCTGAATCGATCGGACCCGATCGTTCGGGGCGCGGCGGCCGAGGCGATGCGCGACCTCGAGGACAAGGCTGCGGCGAAGTCTCTCGCCGACGCGCTCGACCGCTCGAATGCCCGCGCGAAGGTCCTCATCCTTCACGCCCTGGGAGAACGCGGCGACGCCGGCGTCCGGCAGGCCGTCGTAAAGCTCGCCGCCGCGGGCGAGGCCGAAGTTCGTTCGGCCGCCCTGCGGGCCCTCGGCGGTGTCGGCGATGCCTCTGTCGTCGGGCTGCTGTTGAATGTCGCCGTGGCCGGAGGCGACCAGGCGGACATCGCCCGAGCAAGCCTCGTCCAACTGAAGGACAAGAAGGTCGACCAGACGTTGATGGACATGCTGCCCAAGGCGGAGGCCAAGTCCCAGACGGAGATCATCCGGGCATTGGCCGCTCGCCATGCCGAGAAGGTGCTTCCCCTCCTGTGGGAGACCGCCAAGAGCGGGAGCGAGATCGTTCGCGTCGAGAGCTTCCAGGCCATCGGCGCGCTGGCCGACCATAAGGACCTGACCCCGTTGCTCGATCTACTGATCGCCGAGGCCAAGCAGCGCCCTCGCGATGCCGCCCGCCTGGCCGTGCTGAAGCTCGCCGAGCAGATCGATCCCCCCAGCCGGCGGGCCGATGCCGCCGTCGCCGCCTTCACCGCCACGGCCAGGAAGCCCCAGGCACGAAGGGCGCTGCTACGGATCTACGGCGCGCTCCAGACCGAGGAGACCCGTAAGCGGGTGTGTGCGAGCCTCCGTTCGCAAAATGCCGGTGTCCGCAAGACCGCCGTTGACGTCCTGTCCGGTTGGGATTCCTCCAAGCCGGCGGACGAACTCGTGAACGCCGCCGCAAACATCGACGACGCGAAGATGCTCGACGCCGCGCTGCAGGCGGCCGTCAAGGTCCTCGGCAAGCCGGGCGATCGCCCCGCCGAGAAGACCGCCAAGCTCTACGGCCGAATCCTGGAGCTGGCCAAGTCGACCGATACGAAGAAGGCCGCACTACAGGGACTGAGCAGCGTGGCCGACGACGCGGCCATGCAGATCGCCAAGAAGCACGCCAAGGACAAGTCCGTCAAGGCCGAGGCCCTCGCCGAGATGGACCAGATCCGTCGCCGACTCTACAAGCCCTCCGCATCGGTCGCGGGCGATGCCGCCGGCAAGGCCATGGACGGCGACATCAAGACTCGTTGGGACACGGGCAAGCCACAGGCCGGAGGCGAGTGGTTCATGGTCGATCTCGGCGCGACCCGCAAGGTCATCGGCGTCGTGATGGACGCGACCGGCTCGGACGACGATTACCCGCGCGGCTATGAGGTCTACGTCTCCGACAATCCCAAGAAGTGGGACGATCCCGTGGCCAAGGGCAAGGGTGAGAAGCCCAAGATCGAGGTCAAGCTCAAGAAGCCGAAGACAGGCCGCTACGTGCGGATCGTCCAGACCGGGAAGGCCAAGAGCAACTTCTGGTCGATCCATGAGCTGGCCATTCGAACGGCCGAGTAGCCCAAGATGCCGTGAACCCACTGCCTCGTCGCTCGTCATCTGATGGGTGGGTGGCCCATGGCTTTAGCCGTGGGGGACGCGAATTGGCTGCCGGTTTGTGTTCCCCACCTCTGAAGAGGTGGGCCACCCATCGGCGGGTAGCCCATCGAATGCGTTGCGACACAACACCAGACAACCGTCTTCGGGGCCGCGGCGTCGGCCGAGATCGGAACCCGCACAGGCAGAACGCGCGTCGCGCGGAAAGATCCTCGGGGAACCCGTAGGGTTTCCGCTTCTTCAGAGGCACTTGCGGCGAGCTGTGACCGAGCCGCCCTCATTGCCGTGGCGCAAGCTCGGCAAAGTCGGGCTTGTCACGGCGCAGCCCTGAACCAATCGAAGGGCGAAGCCGGATCCCCGGGCCGGCCGGAGCGTAGCAGCGCAGCGATTACGCGTTGGCTCGTGCGCTCATCGGCAAGGAGACCGTTGTGGCCTCCCAATTCGCAGAAGGCGCATACTGGAGCGTCGGTCTGGCGGCGGTCCTGGGAACGTTGACGCCAACGGAGTCCGCGTACGGCAAGCTCCCCCTCGTCGTCTCCAACTCCCTACCGGACGGCCCGAGCGCAATCGTCGAAGACGCGCGCGGAAGGATCTACGTCGGCGTGCGCGGCAAGGACGGCGGCGTCTTCTACTGGGTAGGGGGGGAGTTCGGGGTCCTTGCTCGTGGCAAGGTCGACGGAATCGCGGCGGCGACAGACGCCAGGATCTGGTCTACGGTCGCCGGAAGGGTCACCGCATTCGCGGAGGACATCCTGGGCCTCTACAAGAACCACCCAACGGGTTTCGGCAAGCCGATCCGCAAACCCGGCCGCGTCTACGCCGACCGCCGCGGTGGCGTCTGGGTCGGGGGGTACCGCAAACGACGAAGCCACACCGGCGATTTCGTCCCCGTGCCGGACTGCCCGATCGCCGGTTGCCTGCCCGCGCCCTTCTGTCAGGACCCATTGGGCAACGCGTGGACGCTCGCCGCCGGCGATGCTGATCCGACTCGCCGTGAGGTGCTGGTTATACCGGCAGGCGAGCAAGCCGCATGGCAAACGCTTCCCGACAAGGCCGCTCTGCCCGTCGGCGCGTGGACACATCTTCGCGCAGACGACCTGGGCTACACCTGGGTCTGTGGGGAACCGGGGATCCGACGCTTCGACCCGAGAAAACCGCAGCGCGGTTGGCTCGAACCCAAGCACGGCCTCCTCTCGCGAGGCAGGCCTACCGCCCTCGGACTCTCACCCCGCGGCCGCGCCCTGATCGGGTTCGAAGACGGCGCGATCGTTGAGGCCGACGTCCACGCCGACGGCAAGGTCATTGCGACGCGCGTCACGATTCCGGATTTGACCGAGGGCCCCGTCCGTGCACTCCACACCGACCGGGACGGCTCGATATGGGCCCTGGCCGGCGGCAAGCTCGTTTGCAGGGAGGCTGCCTCGCCATGGCGACGCCTGCCCCGCCTGCCGTTCGGCAACCACGACTTCTACGGCGTCGTGGCGGGCCGCAGGCTCTACGTCGCCGGGGGGATTACGAACCTCGGCCTGCCCGCGCGGATGCGTGCGGTCGATGATTTCCTGGCCTACGACCCTGCGGAGGAGTGGTGGGAGACGCTGCCCTCGATGTCCGTGAAGCGCGGCTACGCCGCCATCGCCGCGCTGGCGGGCGAGATCTGGGTCCTCGGCGGCTACGTCTACGAAGATCCGACCACCACCCAGCAGACGACCGTCGACCTCGTCGAGATCTACAACCGAAAGCAGAAGCGCTGGCGACGAGGCCCCGCGTTGGATCGCCCCCGCGCCGAGCACGTGGCCTTGGCGAGCGGAGGTCGGCTCTACGTCATCGGCGGCGCGGATAAGAAGGACGAGTTCGCCTCGGTGATCTCCATCGGCCCCGACGAGGACACATGGCGCCTCGAACCCGACGCACCCCGCTCGATCCGCCAGGCCGCGGGTTGCGTCTTCGACGGCAAGCTATGGATTGCACGGGGCAAGTCCGACAAGCATCCAGATGTCCCGGGGCTCTACGTCTTCAACCCCAAGCGGCGTCAGTGGGAGAGCAACGTGCCGCCGATGCCGATCGG
>CAZKCX010000559.1:0-5018 GCA_964550865.1 uncultured Planctomycetales bacterium | reverse complement strand
GAGGGCGGCCGCCTGGTGAAATCCCATGTTCCCACAGATGGCCCCGGAGAGCAGCCCATTCATGCCCGCGCGGAGGATGTACGTCTCGATGTAGTCGCGAAGGTCCTCTACGGTCTTCACGGGCATGCCCTGGGCTCGGACGAACGCGAGCAGCTCCTCGTCGGTGGCCATAAAGTCGTAGACCGCGTCATACGCGTAGACGATCGCCTCGAAGCAGAAGGTCTCCCAGATCAGATCCGTGATCATTCCGCCGGTCTTCCAGCTATAGTACGGATCGTGTCCGTCCCACGGGCCGAGATAGGTCCGATCGAACCGGTTCTCGAGTTTCGAGACGTCCTTCCCGACCAGCCGCACGCCCTCCCATCCGTAGTTGGGATACTGCGTTGCCAACCGCGCAAGAAGCACGCAGCATTTGTGCGCATAGCGCCGATCGCCCGTCAGGAGCCACGCCTGGGAGAGGCTCCTCAGCGACGGGATGACGACCGTGCCATAGCACATGTGGGCGTATTCGCGGAGGAAGTAGTAGGTCCTGCCGTCGTGCTCCCAACCGCTTCCGTCGTCGGGATAGTCGCCCGAGGTCCTGTCGCCCTTGTGGTAGGCGTTGCTCGGGTACCAGCGTTTGCACATGCGACACTGGACCTGGTACGGATGGCCGATCGGTTCGATCCGCCAGCAGTTCCAGGGGTTGATCTTCTTGACGGCGTCCCCGCACTTCGGGCATCGGGTTCGCCGGCCTCGGTAGTATGTGCGGGGGATTTCGGTCGAGGGCTGGAGCAGCCACAGGAACTCGTCGCTCTGTTTGACGAACTTGTTCGCGGCCGTGTACGTCGTGCCAATGTAGTACTTGATCTCGTCGCCCGTCTCGAGAATCCGCTTTCGCAGCGCCTTCGCCCATTCGTACGTGGCGACGTTTTCCCTTCCGACCGCAATGCGTTCGTCGGTGTAGTAGGTCCTGCCGCTCTTCGCGAAGGCGCTCGCGGACGACATGACGAGCAGTCCGATAACCGCAGCATTTCGTGCCATAGAACAGATCCTCTTACGTGAGCGATACCACGCCCGATAAGAACGGCCGCGAACACGAGCCGGGGCCCTTCGGTCGACGCGCACCACCTCAGCGTCGGTCCAAAGGGTACGCTTGTCAAACCGCATCGCAAGGCAGGAGGTGGAGCAAGCACTCGCGACAGACGACGCGAGTTGACTCCGTCGCCGGCGCGCCTACGATCCAATAGACGCTGGAACCAGAGACCGGCGCGAAACGTTTAGGAATCGCCGAACACAGAGGGGGGTACAAAGATGATCCTCAAGAAAGTGCTGGTATCGTTGGTGTTGTTCGTTGGTTTGGCCATCGGCATCGCGGGGTGCGCGAGCAATGAGCCCCAGCCGCAGGCAATGACGGGCGAGACACAGTCGCACCAGGCGACACACTGGTCGCAGCCATAGGGAACGATTGTATGCCGGGTTCTGGTGCGTAGCCGTACCCGGTTGACGTTGACTCCTCCAGTACACGGCCATCGCATTGAGCGATGGCCGTTGTATTTCCCGGAGGGGCAGCCGGTCGCGTTGGGTGGGATGGCGTTCCGATGGCTGCTACGGCCAGACCTGCACGCGTCGGTCGAAGCTCATGTAATCGTTCGAGAACGCCTCGCGGAGGGGCCGGGCCTGCTCGATCGGGATCTGTTTCTCGATCACGTCCTCCGGGCTGACGATCTCCCCGTCCTCGCGTCGGAAGCGCTCGAGATGCTCGACGGGGATCTTCTCGATCGAGCCCGTCTCCTTGTTCACGTAGCCGTAGTTCTCGGTGAGGTTGTCGTACATCATCTCGCTGATCGCGCCTTGGGTCTTCATGCGATTGTCCCAGATCTCGCGATCGATCCGGTTGCTCTGCTCCCAGAAGCGCTTGATCACGCGCGCCTGGTGCTCGTTGGCCTTCTGCACGGCCTTGATCCACCAGAGCGTGTAGCTGAAGCTGCTGTTGACGCGGTCCATCGTCGGTGAGAGCTGGGCGAAATGCGAGACCGGCGCCTCATAGCCGCGAACCTGCGCCTGCCACATGCCCAGCGTGCCCTTGACCCCGCCCGGCGTGTACATCGAGCAGAGCCCGAGCGTGAGGATCGACTTGAGCTCGACGCCCTCGACCTGCCGCCGGCCGATGATCTCAAACGCATACCACGTCATGCGTCCGCCGGTCGCGTAGATCGTCCGGATCGCCTCGCCGAAGACCTGGTTGAGCAGCTGGCGGATCTCCTCGAGGTTCTGCTGCTGCTGAATCTGCAGCCCCGGCATGACCTGCACGAGAGACTGCTGGAGGGCCTGCTCGTCGGTCTGGAAGTTCGCGAGCTGAAATCCCTTCCCCTGCCAGATCGCAAGCCCCGACGGGTCGGGCTGGCCGGTGAAGGCGTTGCTCACCCAACCCGAGGAGATGTACTTCGGCGAGAACATGAAGACCTTCGCGCCGGGAACTTGCGGGCAGGTCGCCATCCAGTCGATGTCGTGCTTGGGGCTCTGCCCTTCGCTGGTCTGCACCTGCCAACCTTCCGGGATGCGGAGCTCGATGGCGGCCGACTTGAACGGCCGCAATCGCAGCTTCGGGCCCGTATAGCGATAGCTTGCCAGGACCTTGAAGAACGTCGGCCGAAGCGTGTCGAGCTGCGCGCGCGGCGCGAGGTAGCCCATGACGAAGCCCGTGCCGGCTCGACTGACGACCGCGCGATAGGCACCCGCCACGGCCGTGCCGCTGATCTCCGCCGCCAGATCGCGCTGGAGGGATTCCGGCGTCGGCCGGCCGGTGTCTTGGGTCTGCAGGTTCGGCAGGGCGCGTCGGAGCATGTTGTCGAAGCCGTCGGCGAGGTGCTGGGGTGTGGTTTGCCCCTTTAGGAGGATCGGAACGAAGAACACCCCGGCCTTCGGGACGGCGTCCGGCTCGATGCAGTAAGCGACGTCGCCTCGGACGCGCGGCGACCAACCGGGCGGGACGGCCACCTGCGTGCCGAACAGCTTGTCGTCGATCATGACCCAACCGGAGGGCAGATTGAACCGTGGGCCTTTCTCTTGTTCCTTTCGGTGGCCTTGTCGCAGCGGGTGCTCCTGTTTCGGTGGGGAGGGCTGCGACGCATCATTCAGCTTCAGACCGCGCGTCGGCCTGAAGTCGTCGTCGTCGACGTAGCCGAGGCCTCGCTCTTTGGGGCTTTTCGGCTCGGTCTGCTTGGTCCCCCTTGTTTGGAAGCGAATGACGGTGGGCGGCAGCACGGTGCCGTCGGCGGATCGGAATCCCTGCCGGCTTTCGCTGTTCAACCGGAAGGCATAACCCGTGCCGGGCTCGAGGCGGACGTTCATCACGAACGTCTTGGGATCGCGAAACCTGAACGGCCGATCGCCCGCAGGCTGTGGGAACGCGCCGCCGGGGGCTTGAAGCACGCTGAAGCCGTCGGTCTTCATCGCCGTATCAAACGTGATGACGATCTGCTTCGTCGCCGGGTCGACGTTCGTCGCGCCTTCTACGGGGACCGACGTCGTCACACGAGGAACGGCGCATTCCGCGGCACTCGCCACGAGCAGAAGCAAAGAGAACACTGCAATGGGTTTTCGCATTGTCTTGTCCAGGGTACGTCTCGACATCCTGAAGTCGTGCGCTTCCACATCTTCACACTCGTGCTCAAGCGAGATTCCCTTTCAGAACGCGGCTGTCCTCAGCCGGGTCTATGCGCAACTCGCGCTTGCCGGCGTCGTCACTCACTTGAACCAGATCGTGTCCGACAGCCATTTGCCGTCGACGCGTTTCAGCGTCGTGAGTGTGCGGCCGTTCTCCATCTTGATCTTGGCGAGGCCCTTCTCGTCGTCGACCAAGACGCGGTCGATCAGCTGATCGATCGTGTACTCCTTGATCGCCTCTTGGCCGGCCTTGACGGCCTCGGCGGTGATGTCGCCGCGGAGTCGCTCCGTGAAATACGTCTTGAGCCGGTCGACGTGACCGCCATGCAGGAGCGTATGCTGCATCAGGATCGACCGCTGGGGCGACTGGTACGATTCCTCCATGAACGCGTCGAAGGCGTCGGTGCCCTTGCTCGGGAGCTTCGACGCGCCTTCGGTCTCTTGCGTCTTGTCCTGCGAGCCGGCTGCCTCGCCCTTGCCGGACGCACCGCCGGCCCCCGTCGTGCCGGCCAGGCCGCGCTTCCAGTCGATGGGTTGATAGGTGTACTCGTACTTGTACACGCCGTCGCCGGTGAGTTGGATCGGCCGGCCGTTGTCGTCCTGCGTCTGGTAGCGCTGAATGGCGATCTTGCCGTCGATCTTCAGTTCGAGCACGATCCCCGCCTCGATCGCGAAGGCCAGCCCGCCCTTGGCGGTCAACGTGAACGGCACGCCGTTGGGCATGTTGCCCTCCTGCCGCCAGGCAATGTCGAACTCGGCCGCGTCGAAGACGTACGTGACCGGCTCACCGCCGCCCTTGTCGCGGAACATCTTGTTGCGGGCGTCCTCGACCTTCCGCGGGCCGATCCGCTTGCACGCCAGCTTGATGTCCAGTTTCTGTCCGGGCTTCGTGCCGAACTCGGCGCGAAGATACTGGAGCGTCTCCTCCGGAAACGTCGCCGTCTTGCCCACCGAAATCGGGCCCTTGGGGGCGACGTCGGGGAAGTAGTCCTCGGCCAGGATGGCCATCAGCTCCTGCGGCGGGTTGCCCTTGAGCGTCTCGGCCGTCGGCGGATCGACGCGGCGGTTGATCTTGACCATCACGCCTTCCTCGAGGCGGCGGGCGGCCTGGTCCTCGCCCGTCTGCTCGTTGGTCGTCAGGAGGATGTACTCGCTGATGAGCTTCTGGACCTCCGCCGGCATGCCGTCCTCGGCGGCGAGGACCTCCTCGATGCTCATCATGCCGATCTTCCGCTTGACGGGGATCGTTCGTCCGTCGTCCAGCTTGATCTTGATGTCGACGATGTTCCACTGCTCGATGCGGCCGACGTCGCCCTTCTGATACTTGTACGTGAGGCGCATCGGCCCCTTGGGGCCGGGCTTGGCCTTGT
>CAZKCX010000558.1:0-5045 GCA_964550865.1 uncultured Planctomycetales bacterium | reverse complement strand
CGGCATCGTGGCTGCCCTCCCAGCCGAGGAAACGGCTGCACTCGTCGGACGCCCGCGCGGACAGCACGACCAGCTCGCCGTACTCGAAGACCTGTTGATCGACCGGCGTCTGCACGACCGTGCCGGGCCCGACCACCGAGACCTCCAGCGCACAAAGCGGCGTCAGGGCGATCTGGTCCTTGGCGGATTGGCCCGTGGCGTCGGTCACCGTGACCCGTATGGGTTGCGGGCGGTCGACCCGGAGGCGAAGCGAATCGCCCTCGGCGACCTTGCTCCAGGCGTACTCGAAGGGCGGAACGCCCCCGGCCGTTACGGCCGAGACGGTCACCTCGTCGCCGACAAAGACGGCGCCCGGTTCGGCGAACAGCGCCACGGAGAGCGCGGGCGCTACGGCCACGGTGACTTCCGCCTGAGCCGATTGCCCGAGGTCGTCTACGACCGTAACCGTGTACGCGCGGGTCTCCTGCGGAGCGACGACGATCTCGTCGGACGCGTCGCCCGTGGACCACGCGTAGAGATAGGGCGCAACGCCGCCGGTGACCTTCGCCGTGAGTCGGGCATTCGCCCCGGCGGCGACGGTATTCGGTTCGGCCACGACCTCCACCGAAACCGGCGGGACCACCTCGACGGAAACGTCCGCCGTCGTCCGGCTGCCGGATGCGTCGGTGGCCGTGACGACGTAGTCCGTCGACTGCGTCGGTTCGACGACAACGGCGGCACCGATCTGGCCGGTGTCCCATGCATAGGTATACGGCGCGTCTCCCCCTCCCGCCTCGGCCGTCAGTGTGACCGGCTGCCCGGCGACGATGCGATTGGGCTCGGCCCGCGCGACGACGCTGAACTGCTCGGTGAAGGTGGCGGTTAGGACAGCGTCCCTCGTCACCGTAATGGTCAGCGGGTTGTCCCCGCTTTGCGCGGGCGAGACATCTCCGGTCCATTCCGCGAATACGTGTCCCGGTTCGGCCGATGCCGTGAGACGCACGCGGCTTCCCTCGGGATAGGCGGCGCCGTTGGGCGGCGCGGCGGCCGTCCCTGCGATGTCCACCGCGATGTCGCCGATGAGCGTCGCGGTGATCTCATCGTCGATGTCGACCTCCAGGTGATGCGTACCCGAGAGCGTGGCCGAAACGGACGGTGTGGACACCGTCTCGATTTCGACCGACCCCGCGTTGGGATCGTCGGGTGCGGCCGTCACTTCGTGATAGGCCGGACCGGACACGCCGAGTTGCCAGGGGAACGGATCCGACCAGACGGCCGTCGAGAACGTCGTGTCGAGGATGCCCGTCACGACGATGACGGCATCCACATAGCTCTCGGTCGTGATCGTTCCGGCGAGATTGGCATCGAGCGCGGCGGTATCGTTGTTCCCGAAATCGAAATCGAGGAAGCGTGCCTCGCCGGCCTGAATCGTGGCCGTCGCCACGCCCGCCAGCATCACCGACAGCTCCTCATCGTTGGTGATGTCCCCCGCCCCCAACGAGAACGTGTCTGCCTCGGCGATCTCCCCGTTCGCTTGATCCACCGTGACCGTGAACGAGCCGTTTACGGTGCTCGACGTGGTCAGCACGTTCGGGTCGTCGTCGATCTGGAGTTGCAGCTCGACCGTGCCCGAATCCACGGTGAACAGATACGGGATCGGCTCGGCGAGCAGGGCCGCACCCAGCAGTCCGAGGATGGTTAGTGTCAGGGCGGCTCTCATCATACCGATTAGATGATCGGGCGGGCTCTCCCTCACCGGTTGTGCGAAGTCCCTCGGAGGCTCCTCTCCCGATTTCGGCGGACGCCCTCGGCAGCCGTCTCCCGTGAAGCATCGGCTAACCCTAGAGCTGCGTTCAGGAAAGTTTGACCAGTACGCATAAAGAGGACTCCTCTGTGGGTGGCGCATGGCTTCACTTGTCCTGAGCGCGGCCGAAGGAGCCGTTGGGGGCGCGAATACCCAGTTGAATTCGTGTCCCCCACCTCTGAAGCGGTGGACCACTCAGGCTTTGCGAACTGTCCAAGCAGTGTCGCATGTAGCGTAGACGGTCTTGAGGGCCCGACCATCGCCAGTGTAGTGAGACCTGCGAGCCGGAAGACTCTCGATCATGCCCTACGCAAAGGTCCGATAAAGACATACACTCCGCAGCATGCCGGACATGCCCGGCGTGTCCGCAACCTGCGCGGCGCTTGCGACGTCGGCCCGTTCGACCAACAATGGCCGGACGCTCCGGCGAGGACGGTCATGGAGAGTAGAAATGCGCCGTAACCCTACCGTCGTTTTCGTCGGCCCGCGGCAGGTGGCCGTCGAGGATCGGGACGTCCCCAAGCCCGAGGCGGGCCAACTGCTCGTCCGAACGCATTGCACGCTCGTGAGCACCGGCACGGAGCTCTCCTTGCTCGAGGGAGACATGCCCGCCGGAGAGCTGTGGACCTCGTTGCGGGACTATCCGTGCGAGCCCGGGTACAGCAACGTAGGGACGGTCGAGGACGTCGGCGAAGGCATCGAGCGGTCCTGGATCGGTCGGCGCGTCGTGTGTTGGGGAACCCATACAGGCTATGCCCTCGTCAGCGACGCGCACTGCTGGGAGGTGTCCGCCGACATCGGCGACGAGCAGGCGACGTTCGTCGTGCTCGCCGGGATTGCGTTGAACGGCGTGCGTAAGAGCCGGCTCGTCTTCGGCGAGTCGGCCGTCGTGTATGGTCTGGGCCTACTCGGCCAGCTCGTCGTGCAGATCTGCCACCACGCGGGCGTGCGACCCGTCTTCGGGGTGGACACGTCCGGGCGTCGCGTCGGACTCCTGCCGGAGCGAAGCGGGATCGTCGGTGTCGTCGCCGGCCGGGAGGATCCGGTGGACGTCGTGAAGGAGGGCACGAAGGGCCGCATGGCCGACGTCGTCTTCGAGCTGACCGGCAACGGCGATCTGATCCCGACGGAGTTCCCGGCGCTGCGTCGGCAAGGTCGGTTCGTCGTGCTGTCGAGCCCGCGCTCGGCGACCACATTCGACTTTCACGACCTGTGCAACAGCCCCTCGCACACGATCATCGGCGCGCACAACTCCTCGCACCCGCCGGTCGAGACCCCGGACAATCCATGGACGCTTGCGCGGCACTGCGAGCAGTTCTTCCGCATGGTGGGCGATGGGGATTTCGACGTCGGCCGACTGATCAGCCACCGTGCGGACGTCGCCGACGCCCCGGAGCTGTACGACATGCTGATGGCCGACCGTACGCAGGCGATGGGCGTGATCCTGCGCTGGCCGACGGCGTGACCGGAAACGACACCACAGGCGGAGACCTTGTCGATGCGACGAACGTTTCAGAGAGCCGGGGCCGTCTTGGGTTTCCTGCTCTGGGGATCGATGCTCGGCTGCGAACGGCCGGCCCGGACGATGACCATGCCACCGATCGACGCCCCCGAGGTCCAAGCGGAAGCCGAATCGCATCGGCTGATGTGCGCCGGCAAACCGGTCCTGCGGTTCAACCACCCGAGCGTGAACGGCGCCGGACCGCCGCGCGTCACCGTCGGTGACGCGGGCGACGGCTGGCGACGCGTCTCGATGACCTGGCAGCTCGATCGGAAGGTCCGCCAGGACGAGCTGGCGATCGCGTTCGACCTGCTCCTCGAGCCGGACTTCCACTGGATGCCGCACCTGGCGCCGGAGAAGCGGTTCGTCGTCGGCCAGCACGTCTTTCGCAGCCCGGCCATCCTCACCGCCAGCGATGACCTCGTCTGCGCGATCGTGCCCGACCTCGATCTCGTGGGTAGAGCCAAGGGCAACCCGTGGTTCCTGGACCTCGACGCGCCCGCAGGCCGATGCTGGCTCGGCATGACGCGGACGGAGATCCCCGTCCATGTGGGCTTCCGCAAGAAGCCGGGCATGACGCTCGGCCCGGGCGAGGTGGAGCTGGCGTTCTTCGTGGCGGCCTATCGCGACGCGGCCAGGCCGCTCAACCCCTGGGCGCGGGTGGCGCGGTTTCTGTGGGATCGCTGGGCGCGGCCACTGTATGCGAAAGGTGAGCCGCTCCGCGTGCCGATGGACACCTACGTCAAGCACACGTACCGCTGGGCGTTTGAGTCGTGGAAGCACGTCTGGCAGGAGTTCGATCTGCCGCCCCGCCTTGCCAACGGGGACGAGCGCGTGCACGTCGGCGCGCCGCAGTTCATCGTCAACGTGAGCCAGTCGCCCAACTACGAGGGGCCGTGGTTTCAGCGAGAGTCGCTTTCCATCTGGAATCAGGCGTGGTTCTCGTCCTTGCGGAGCGCGACGGGCGTCGCGCGATGGGCCCGTCGCGCCGGCGACGAGGAGCTGATGCGGAAGGCGTCGCTGACAAAGGCCCTCGCGCTGGCCGCGCCGATGAAGGACGGCATCTTCCCGGCGGTCCTCGCCACGCCCAACCATAAGGTGACGATCGGCGGCAAGCAGGTCCTTCGCCCCAAGCCCTGGTCCGAGGCCTACTGGACGAACTCGAATCGCTGCCCGACGGATCACGGCGTAACACCGGAGTGGTATCACGTGCTGGATGCGAGCTGGACGTGCCTGCTCATGCTCCGCTGGCACGAGGAGGTCGCGCCGGACCCGAAGCTGATCACGTACGCCCGGACGTACGCCGACAAGCTGTTGACGCTGCAAGACGAGGACGGCTTCTTCCCCGGGTGGCTCCACCCCGAGACGCTCGCGCCGGCGGAGATCATGTCGCAGACGCCCGAGTCGGCGATGAGCGCGACGTTCCTCCTGAAGCTGGCCAAGCTCACGAAGGAAGAGAGCTACCGCCGGGCCGCGTTGCGAGCGATCGACGCCCTGCTCGCGGACGTCGTGCCGTCCGGCCGCTGGGAGGACTACGAGACCTACTGGTCGTGTTGCCGATACGGCAGCCGAAACCACGTCGGCCGGAAGTTCGCGCGGAACGACATGTACAAGCAGAACAGCCTGTCGATGTTCTGGATGGCCGAGGCCCTGCTGGCGGCCTATCGCGAGACGGGCAGGGAAGACTACTTCCGTTGGGGACGGCGGACGCTCGACGAGCTGAGCATGTGCCAGCAGGTCTGGCAGCCGCCGTTCATCTAC
>CAZKCX010000557.1:0-5068 GCA_964550865.1 uncultured Planctomycetales bacterium | reverse complement strand
GGTCGGCGACGGGCATTCGTCGACAGGCTGCGTGCGGGCCTCGCCGAGTGCAAGAGCGTATGTCTGGGCAAGGTGCTCGACGAGACCAAGCCGAGCTACTGGTTCGGTCGGCTGCGGTTCGAGACCTCCGCGGCCAAGGTGGACAAGGCCCAGTTCGCCCAGGCCCTGACGGCCGAGGGCGTACCCTGCGCCGAGAACTACACCACGATCATGTACACGCAGAAGTGGATCGCCGAGCGGCTGACGTACGGCACGAGCGGTCATCCGTGGACGGCGCCGTACGGTCGGGAGATCGACTACGCCGGTTGCTGCCCGAACGCCGAACGCGCGCGCGACGTCCATATGATGTTGAACTGGCACGAGGATCTCACGGTGGCCGTCGCCGATCAGTATGCCGAGGCCATCCGCAAGGTCGACGCCGCCTACGCGCAGTAGGGGAAACCCATCTGCGATGCAACCGCAGCACCCCTTGGATCGTGAGGGCGACGGGGCACGGCCGAACGTAGCATGGGCGGGCTTGTCACGGCGAAGTGAAACGAAGCCGGGACGCCAATGCTACGAGGCCCCAATCCCGCACTTGCCCACCTGACGATCTGCTACAATGGCAGGTTTGATAGCGGTCGTTCCTTGAGGGTGCATGGCGCCAAATGAAGCGGAGCAACGACTCAACACGATTCGACGTCATCGTCGTCGGTGCGGGGCACGCCGGCGCGGAGGCGGCCTGGGCGGCCGCGCGGATCGGCGCGAAGACCGCCCTGGTCACCCATTCGCTCGACGCCATCGCGCGGATGTCGTGCAATCCCGCGATCGGCGGGTTGGCCAAGGGACAGATGGTCCGCGAGATCGACGCGATGGGCGGACTGATGGCCCTGGCCATCGACGCCACGGGCATCCAGTTCCGCATGCTCAATCGGAGTAAGGGTCCGGCGGTCTGGGCGCCCCGGGCGCAGGCGGATCAAACGCTCTACGTCGCCAAGGTCCGTGAGCTGCTCGAGTCGGTCGAGACGTTGGCGTTGCTCGAAGGCTCGGTCGAAGAGGTCCTCGTCGACGGCGACGAGGTCCTTGGGATTACGCTCGCGGACGGTCGTCGGCTGCGCGCACCCGCGGTTGTCCTCACACCGGGAACGTTCCTCCGCGGGCTGATGCACACGGGCGCGGAGCGAACCGAAGGCGGACGCATCGGCGAGCCGCCCGCAATCGGGCTCTCCGAGTCGCTCGAGCGGCTCGGCTTTCGACTCGAACGACTCAAGACGGGCACGCCGGCGCGGGTCCATCGTGACTCGGTCCGGTATGACGGACTCGATACGCAACCCGGCGACGAGACGCCGGTGCCCTTCTCCTTTCTGAACGATGCGATCGATCGTCCGCAGATCCACTGCTGGATCACGTACACCAACGAGCGGACGCACGAGCTGATCCGTGAGAACCTCGACCGCGCCCCCCTCTTCACCGGTCAGATCCGGTCCACCGGGCCTCGCTATTGCCCGAGCATCGAGGACAAGGTGGTCCGTTTCGCCGATCGCACGCGCCATCAGATCTTCCTCGAGCCGGAGGGCCTGGACAACGAGCGGATCTACTGCAACGGCATCAGCACATCGTTGCCCACGGACGTGCAGGAGAAGATGATCCACAGCATAACCGGGCTGGAGGAGGCACGGATCCTCCAGTACGGTTACGCCATCGAGTACGACTTCGTCCCGCCGGAGCAGGTCGAGGCGACGCTCCAGACCAAGCGGATCGCCGGGCTGTTCCTGGCCGGTCAGATCAACGGCACGAGCGGCTATGAGGAGGCCGGCGGTCTCGGGCAGCTCGCGGGGATCAACGCGGCGCGGCGCGCGGCGAACCGAGAACAGATCACGTTGCGGCGTGATCAGGCATATGTGGGAGTCATGGTCGACGACCTCATCACCCGTCCGCCGGTCGAACCTTATCGGATGTTCACCTCTCGGGCGGAGTATCGCTTGCTGCTGCGGGCCGATAACGCCGACGTGCGTCTCACGCCGATCGGTCGCGAGGTCGGCCTCGTCGACGACGCGCGGTGGGAGGGGTTTCAGCGCAAGCAGGAATACGTGCGCGCCATCCGGGACGCGCTTGCCGGCGGGCACCGCGACGGCAAGCCCATGCCGGACCTCCTACGTCGACCCGAGGTGCGAATCGGTGAACTCGTCGACGCGAACGCCCTTGACGTCCACCCCGGCCCGCTCTTTGACCAGGCCCTCTCCGCCGTCGAGATCGAAATCAAGTACGGCGGCTACATCGAGCGGCAACAGCGACAGGTCGAGCGTTTCCGTCGCATGGAGGCGCGGGCGATCCCGCGGGACTTCGACTTCGGCGCCCTTCGGGAGCTCCGCGCCGAGGCCCGCGAACGCCTGGCGGCGGTCGCGCCACGGTCCATCGGGCAGGCCAGCCGCATCAGCGGCATCAATCCCGCGGACATCACGGTGCTCATGGTGTACTTGGATCGCCGCCGACGGCAGAAGGTGTAGTTCGTAGCGATTGTAGCGAATATGCCGATCGCCGTGGTTGAGGCTCGCGCGGTGCCTCGTCGCACAAGGCATTGGCCTGCAACTTACCTTGCGGATCTTTCCCCGCTACCCCCTCTTGGTGTCGCCCTGGAATCTGGGGAACTCCGACCGCTTCGAAAGTTGACTTGACGTGGCGTCGAGCCGATGGTATGGGTGGGAACCTGGGCAATCTGGGCAAACTGGTTTGAAGATATGGGCGTCCAAGAAAATAAATCGACGAGTTCCAGAAGCGGCCCGCGCAAGGGTGAGACCTCGCTGATGTCCAAGAGTGTCTACTCGACGGGCGAGGTGGCGCAGATCTGCAAGGTCAGCCAGCAGACCGTGATCCGGTGTTTCGACGCCGGCAAGCTTAAGGGCTTCCGCGTGCCGGGCAGCCGCTTCCGGCGGATCACGCGCGAGGGTCTGATCCAGTTCATGAAGGACAACGAGATTCCGCTGGATCAGCTCGAGTCCGGTAAGAAGAAGGTCCTGGTCGTCGACGACGAGCCGGCCATCATCGAGATGCTGGTGGAGCTGCTCGAGCGTGACGGGCGCTTCGAGGTTCGCACGGCCAACACCGGCTTCGATGCGGGTGTGGTCGCGGGCGAGTTCCAGCCGGACATCATCGTGCTGGATTACATGCTCCCGGACATCAACGGCAACGTGGTCTGTCGAACGGTTCGCGCGAACCCGAACCTCGAGCACGTCAAGATCATCATCGTATCCGGTGTGGTGAACCGCGACGAGATCGACTCGCTGCTGGCGGACGGGGCCCAGGAGTTCATCAAGAAGCCCTTCGAGATCGACCAGTTGATCGGCAAGATCGCCGAGATGGTCAACGTATAGTCGAAGGCGGTTCCGCATTCGACGGCGTGTGCGCACGATCGTCGGCAAGCCTCAAGGGCGGTCTGGCGTGTCAGAGTCTGTGGCGGCCAACAACGAGAGGACCAAGCGCGTCGAGTTGATCATCGCGCAGCTCGAGAGCCTGCCCACCCTGCCCACCGTGGCGGCCCGCCTGCTCCAGATCACGTCCGACACCGAAACGCACGCCAAGCAGGTCATCCAGCTCGTCCAGTCCGATCAATCGCTGACGGCCAAGATCCTCTCCCTCGCACGACGCGCGAACTCGGGCATCAGCAGCGGCGCGGCGACGATCGAGAAGGCCGTTGTCCTGATGGGTTTCGACGCGGTCCGCAACGCGGTGCTGTCGATCAAGGTCTTCGAGATCTTCGGGCCTGGCAAACAAGACTGGGACTCTACCTTCGACCGCCCGGAGTTCTGGAAGCACTCGCTGGCCGTCGCGTGCGCCGCGCGCCTCATCGCCGAGGCCAACCCGCAAGCAAGCGGCATCAAGCGCGTCGACCCGGAAGAGGCCTTCGTCTGCGGCCTGCTCCACGACCTCGGCAAGGTGGCGTTGGACACGTGCCTGCCCAAGAGCTTCGATCGGTGTGTCCAGCTCACCGACAAGCACCGCGCGTGTATCGCGGACGTCGAACGACAGATCCTCGAAATCGATCACACCGTCATCGGCCGCCGCCTCGGCGAGCGATGGTCCCTGCCCGAGCCGATCGTGCAATCCATGTGGCTGCACCACCACGGGCCGGAGGCCTTGCCCGAATCGATCGGCCACACGGGCGTGGTGCAGATCGTCCATCTGGCGGACCTGATCGCGCGACGGCAGCGGATCGGCTACAGCGGGAACTGGTCGGGCGACGGAGACCCGGCCGAGATCGCCCGACGGATCGGCCTCAGCGACGAGGCCTACGAACGGGTGCTCCGCGAGCTGCCGGAACAGATCGAGCAGCGCGCCTCGATCATCGGGCTCGAGGAGATGTCGAGCAAGGAGGTGTACGTCGAGGCGCTCGCCGAGGCCAACGAGGAGCTCGCCCGCCTGAACGCGTCGCTCAGCGCGACCAATCGGGGGCTGAAAAATCGAAGTCAGTACTTCAAGGCCCTGGCGCATCTCACGCGGACGGTATCGCCTCGCTCGTCGTTGCAGCAGATCTGTCGTGCGGCCACCGAGTCGATGCGAAAGGCACTCGCGCTCGGGCCCGTGTTGACCTTTGCCCGCCTGACCGATGACGGCTATCTCGAGATCGCCCTGACCGACGGCGACGGCACCCAGAACCTCCACGAGGTCTTCACGCCGGAGGCGGACTGTCTCCTGACCGACGAAATGGACGAGGTCACGGTGGAGTCCGCCCAGGGCGGGGCGTGGATCCTGCCCGCCGCCCCCCAGGTGCAGGCGATTGTCGATCGGTATGCCAGCCAACTGGGCAACGGACCGTACTGGTTCCTTCCGATCATCCGGGATCAAGCCTGGATCGGCGGAGCCGTCTTCAGCGCCCCCGCCAAGTCCGTCGCCGCACGGCGGACCGAGAGCGAGGAGCTCGAATCGCTCTCCACATCGATCGGCCTGGTCATCGCGAACGCGCTCATCCGGCAAGCGGCCGACCGCCTCAGCGAGGACCTGGCGCAGGTCACCCGACGCATGCAGCAGATGCAAGACCAGCTGCTCCGCGCGCGCAGCCTCTCCATGATCGGGGAGATGGCCGCCGGGGCCG
>CAZKCX010000556.1:4538-5074 GCA_964550865.1 uncultured Planctomycetales bacterium | reverse complement strand
AGCAGAGCGAGTGCGTGTCGTACGGGATCGTCGGCATGAATCGAGCCGGGACGTTCGCAGAGCGGGTGGCCGTTCCCGCGCGATGTATCCACGCGAAGCCCTCGCATCTCTCGTGGGAGGAGGCCGCCGCCCTCCCGCTGGCCTACATGACCGCCTGGCGGATGCTCCTGGGGCGGGCGAAGGTGATTCCCGGCGAGACGGTGCTGATTCACGGGATCGGTGGTGGCGTGGCCTTGGCGGCGCTACAGCTCTGCGCGCATCTCGGCGCCAAGACGATCGTGACCAGCTCATCCGACGACAAGCTCGAGCGGGCGGGCGCCCTCGGCGCGAAGCATGCGATCAACTACAAATCCACCGAGGACGTCGCCAAGGCGGTCCTGGATCGTACGGACGGGCGCGGTGCCGACATCGCCTTTGACACGGTCGGCTCGGCGACATGGGGCGTCAACTTCGACGCACTCCGCCGCGGTGGCCGAATCGTGATCTGCGGTGTCACCAGCGGACGAAAGGCCGAGACCAACCTCCAGCAACTCTAT
>CAZKCX010000556.1:0-4528 GCA_964550865.1 uncultured Planctomycetales bacterium | reverse complement strand
ATTGGAAGCAGTTGACCGCAATGGGATCGACTATGGGCTCCCACGAGGAGTTCCGCCAGCTGCTGGCCTTCGTCGAGACGGCAGGGCTGGAACCCGTGATCGACTCCGTCCACCCCCTTGCTGACGCAGCGCAGGCCGCCGCGAGGATGGAGGCCGGCGAGCAATTCGGCAAGATCGTTCTTCGCATAGAAGCGTAGTATGTAGAAATAACAGGAATCGATACTCGTCTTACGAGCGTTTGGAATGCCGCAGATTTCCTTTTGCACTTGGGGAATCGTTGTCCAGCCGGACATTCCCATGGGTAATCCTGCCCAAAATGGCCGGAAAAACGGTACACGAAGCTCCTGAGGGCACGGATTGCTGGCTGCCAAAATGGCAGCTTAACACAAGTGAGCGTAGTCACAAGGGTTGGACGCCAGGCAAATACGATTGAGCAAGTCTTGTTGTAAGGCTATGCCAATCAACATTTTGTGTCAAATTGCAAAACGTCCGGAATTACTCATGCTTACATTGACACCCGCCGACCCTTCTGATATAGTCGCCTGGGTCGAGGTTGGACCGGCCCCGATTAGCCAGAACGCAACGAGCCGTTGGCTCTGTAGGAATCTAGGCTGTTTCTAGCCGTGGCGCACTTCCGGATCGGCACCGTGCTGGTCCGGAAGTTTTTTTCGCGCCGGCTGCCATGCATTGCTCGGGGGATTATGATGGTTCATTGTGACGACCGAAGGCCCGTGCCATTGCGATTCTGCCCCGCGACGTTCCGTGCTCGATTTCACGGTGCTTTCAAACGAGCGGATCTGCGAAGACCACTTCCGACTTACGCTTGCATGTGCCCACGTCGTTGACGCGTCTCCGGGGCAGTTCATCGAGCTTCGATGCAAGCGCCACATCGCCGCGAAAGCCGTACCGAAGCGACCAGAGACGGACACATGCTGCGCTGCCGGAATGCAGGATCCGGATTGGGCCTCCGGTCCGGTGCTGCTCCCGAGGCCTTTCAGTATCGCGGGATTGCGCGAACAAAGCGGGCAAAGCCAATTGGATCTGCTCTATCGCGTGATCGGTCCGGGCACGGCGTGGATGGCGGGTCTTCGCGCGGACGACCGCGTGCAGGCATTGGGGCCTCTGGGTAATCGTTTTGCGTTTCCCGATCGTCCTTCTCGCGCCTATCTGGTGGGCGGCGGTGTCGGCTTGCCTCCCATGCTCTGGCTTTCCGAGCGGCTGCGCGCCGCCGGGCACGAGGCCGTTGCGTTTTGCGGCGCGAAGTCGGCACGGTGGATGGCGCTCACGCTGACACAAGATGCGCCCACCGATCCCACGTGCGCCGAACGGATTGCCTCGGAGTTTACGTCGCACGGTACGCCCGTCGTCCTGGCGACCGACGACGGGACGCTGGGCTACCGCGGGCTCGTCGGGCAGGCCCTCGATGCGTATCACGCCGCCCATCCGTGCGAATCGGATGCGGTCGTGGTGTACTCCTGCGGTCCCGAGCCGATGATGGAATCCGTCGCGCGGTGGTGCATGGACCGAAACATCGCTTGCCAGGTCTGCATGGAACGGATGATGGCCTGCGGGATCGGGACGTGCCAGTCTTGCGTGGTGGCCGTCCGAGACGACCAGGCCGAAGAGGGATTCGTCTACAAGCTCTGCTGCACGGACGGTCCGGTGTTCGACGCCCGCGACATCGTTTGGGAGCAGCGTGTTCCCCGCGCCGCCTACACACCCCCGTACTGAAATGTTCGAGCCGCGCTGTCCCCGGCCGGTTGGCGTCTGCCGGGTGGCACATCCCTGCCGGATCGCTTGGGCCCGTCACGGTTGCGTCTTCACCTGCTCCGGCCAGCCGAGCAGGATCAGGGCGATGAACGCCAAGAGCATGCCCACGTATTGAATCGTCGTCGGTCTCTCGTGGAGGAAGAGCGTGCCGAGGACGATCGGGATCACCATGAAGACCGTACTCATCGGCGTGAGGATGGAGATGTTGGCGTTTTCGGCCGCGCGATAGAATCCCCAATTCGCGATGACGTAGCATGCCCCCACGATGACGGCCACCGTGTGCCCCGTGTTCCATACGAAGCCGGACCACTTCACCTTCGGCACCAGCAGCAGACCGATCATCAGGTAGCCGGGCAGGTTGAACACCACGGCCGTCCAGTTGTCGATGTACTTCGTGGCGATCTTCATCAGGAAGAGGCCGAAGCCCCAGCCGAGAATCGCCATCGCGAGGTAGATCCACGTTGTCATGGTGCAGTCTCTCCTGCGGGTCGACGCGCACCCGCACGTCCGCCGATTGGAAATAGAAAGGGCAGCCCGCCATGCGTCGGCGAGCTGCCGGGATTCTCATGCCTGCCCATGCGCGCTTCGGTGCTTGCCTCACGCCATCGATTTGACCTTCGCGACGATGTCGTCGGCCGTGAGCCCCACCAGTCGCAGGACGTCTTCCGGACTGTTGCCGGACTTGGGAATCCGCTTGCAGGTCATGATCTCGACGGTGCATCCGCCCTTGAGAGCGGCAATCTCGGCGACCGCGCCGCCCAGTCCGCCGCCGTAGTTGTCCTCGACGGTGAGGATCCTGCCGTTCGTCCGCGCGCCGACCGCCAGCACCGCCTCGCCGTTCATGGGGAAGCTATACGCATCGACAACCGCGCAGTTGATGCCCTCGTCCGCGAGGATGTCGGCCGCCTGCATCGCGACGGTCACCATATAGCCGCTGCTGACGATGGTGAGCGCGTCGCCGCCGCGGACCACGTTCGAGCCGCCGACTTCGAAGGTGGCGTCGCGGGCGTAGATCAGCGGGACGTCCGGTCGATGCGTGCGCATGTAGCACATGCCGTTGATATTGGCCATCAGGCCGGTGAGCCGGTAGGCGGCCACCGCATCGGCGGGTTGGAACGAGTAGCACGCAGGTTGTCCCCGGCCGTCGTCGGCCGTGCCGAAGCTGCGGAAGTAGGTCACATCGAGCAGGCCCATCTGGCTCGGGCCGTCTGCCGCCAGCGACACGCCGGCATGGGAACCGACGATCTTGATGTTGGCCCGCGAGATGTTCGCCATCTCGACCTGATCGTACGCCCGCGCGAGGAACTTCGCGAAGCTGCTGGCGAACGGGATGTATCCCGCAGCCGCCAGTCCCGCCGCGGCCGATATCATGTTCTGCTCGGCGATCTTGCACTCGAAGAATCGGTCGGGAATCTGCTTGGCGAAGTACTCGGCAAAGGTCGAGTTGCTCACGTCGCCGTCGAGCGAGACGACGCGCTCGTCGGCCTTGCCCAAGGCGAGCAGGGCGGCCCCGTACGCGCGACGGGTCGCCAGCTTGCCCTTCGATGCAAGGGAATCGGCGAGGCCCGCTTCCTCCAGGCCCTCGTCGAACGGAGGCAGCTGGATCTCACCTGCCGGCAGCGGAGCGGGCTCCTCCTTCGGCTTCTTGATCCGCATGCCGCCCTTGGCGTCGCGGGGGACATTGAGCTTTTCGTACATCCCGTCGAGATCCGCCACGGCCTGCTTGGCATCCTCGTCCTTGAGAGGTTTGCCGTGATTGCCCTTTGCCTGCAACAGCGGCGTGCCCCACCCCTTGATCGTCTTGGCGACGATGGCGTAGGGCTTGTCGGTCTTGCCGGTCTTGGCCAGGGCGGAGCTGACCTTGCTTACGTCGTGGCCGTCGACGGTTCGCACCTGCCATCCGAAGGCCTTGAGCTTGGCGGCCAGGGAATCGGCGGACTGCTGGTCGGAGACGGCATCGGCCTGGCCTTCTCCGTTGGCGTTGAAGATCGCACAGATGTTGTTGAGATTTCGCTCGGCGATGAAGTCGGCGGCCTCCCAGATCTGCCCTTCACGGGATTCGCCGTCGCCGATGATGCAGTAGATGTTCTTGTCGATGCCGCGGAGCTTGGCCGCCAGCGCCAGACCGGCCGCAACGGACAGGCCTTGGCCCAACGAGCCCGTCGCCGCATCAAAGAACGGCATGCCCTCAGCGGGGTTCGGGTGTCCGTCGAGGACGCTGTCGAGCTCGCGGAGGTTGTTGAGGTCCTCAAAGGTCAGCTTCTTGGCCTCCATCGTGCTCTTGCCCACCTTGGCGCCGATGTCCGCCAGGGCGGCGTAGATGATGGGCACGGAATGGCCTTCGCTGAGGACAAGGCGATCACTCGCGGGATGCCAGGGATTCCGCGGATCGTGCTTCATCTGCTTCTCGAGCAACAACACGACGATGTGGGCGAGCGACAGGCCACTGGACGGGTGCCCCGATCCGGCCTGGGTCGTCATCGTGATGGTGTGTTTTCCCAGTTCGATCGCTTTGGCATGTACGGTTTCTGCTAAGGACATAGTGTTCTCCGTCTCCTTGTGTCTAGAGTCGCACCACAATATCGACAACGGGAAGGTCGATCAAGCCCGGACCGCTTTCCGGCTTGGGCACGCGGCGGTCGCCGGCGGATTGCCGCATTCCCAGGTTGCACGTTGCCCGCCTGGGCGGCGGCACTCCTCCCACAGGGTGTGACATTTCTTTCTGGCACTATGCCGCGAGCGCCCGCTGTAGGTCCCA
>CAZKCX010000555.1:0-5076 GCA_964550865.1 uncultured Planctomycetales bacterium | reverse complement strand
TCGAATTGGGGCCGCCGATCGATTCCCCCATCGGCATCCGCCTCTACGGGCCGGGCTTCGCCGATCCCGAGACGCTCCACCACTACGCCGATCGGCTCCAGGCCGTTCTCCGAGAGACGCCCGGCACGTGGGCGGTCCACGATACGTGGGGGGCCAAGGGCTATCAGCTCCGCGTGGACGTCGACGAGGACAAGGCCAACCTCGCCGGCGTGACGAACTACTCGGTCGCCCAGACGCTCAACGCTTTCTTCTCCGGCCACTACCTGACGACCTACCGCGAGGGCGACCACACCGTGCCGGTGTATCTGCGATTGCCCCAAGGCCAGCGCGGCTCGTTGGAGGACGTACGGACCGTGTACGTCGAAGGCAACGCCGGCAAGGTTCCGCTCGACTCGATCGCCACGCTCGAGCCGCGATGGGAGCCGGCGCAGATCTGGCGGCGGCAGCTGAATCGGATGATCGAGGTCCGCGCACGGGTGGACGAGGGCATGCTCCCCAACGAGGTGCTGGCCGACGCCATGGCGACCAAGGCCTACCAGGAGCTCGTCGACGATCTGCCCAGCGGCTACTTCATCGAGATCGGCGGCATGCAGGAGAAGACCACGGAGAGCCAGGCGCAGCTGTCCGTCTCGTTTCGGATCTCGCTGCTGCTGATCATTATGTGCCTCGTGCTGCAGTACAACAGCTTCAGCAAGCCCCTCGTGATTCTCGTCACGCTGCCGCTCGCGCTCATCGGCGCCCTGTTCGGGCTGTATGTCACGGGCAACACGCTCGGGTTCATGAGCCAGCTTGGGATCCTCTCGCTGTTCGGCGTGGTGCTCAACACCGCCATCGTCTACATCGAGTTCGCGGAGACGGCGATCCGGCAGAGGCTGGACGAGGGCCAGGATCTGTCCGGTCCGACGGAGAAGTCCTGCACGGGCCTGACGCGCGACGGCTTCTATGATTGCCTCGCGCGAGCGGGCAGCATCCGCATCCAACCGATCACGCTGACGACGCTGACCACCGTCGGCGGGCTCGTACCGCTGGCCCTATTCGGCGGACCGTTGTGGGAGGGGATGTCCTGCGTGTTGATCTTCGGCCTGCTGCTTGCGACGCTGCTGACGCTCTTCGTCGTGCCGTGCATCTACTCGATCTTCGTCGAGCTCTTCCGGCTCCGCACGGTCCGCCCCACGGCCGAAAGCGAACCGGAGAAAGCCTAATCCAGATACCCCAGGCTTCGGAGCTTGCGCTCGTGCTCGGGCGAAAGCTCCTTATGAATCATGCCGTCGTCTTCCTGCTTCCGCTTGGCGATGAACTTGCGTCGCTGGTCGTCCTGCTTGAGGTCGTAGACGGTGACCTTGAACGGCGGTCGGTAGCTGCGGACGTCCGCGATGAACGTATCGAGCCGCTGCGCCATCTCTCGGTGGGACGCGGTGCGGGCGTCGAACCGCAAGGCCGCCTTCTCGTCCGGGTCCAGGGCCACGTTGAAGAGGGCCCCGCCCTTGAACTGGGTTGAATCCGGCTCGAAGACCTTGATCAGCTTGTGCTCTTCGGTGCGCAGGGCGAAGACGTCCGGCACGGTGCGATAAAGCTGGCACGCGTTCGAATGCTCCAGGAAGAGCGTTCGGTCGTCCAGATCCGTCGTGTTGCCGGCAAGGGCGTTCAAGAGGCTCTCCCCGTCGAAATCGACCTCCACCTCGACGTCGAGATAGTCCAGCACCGTCGGCATCAGATCCAACGGCGAGGCGAGGGTTCGCAGCTCGCACGGTTCGATCTCATACGCCTCCATCTCCCCCACGGGAAGGCGGAGGAAGAGCGGAACGTGCAGCGTTTCCTCCCACACGCCGTGTTCGTGTTGGAAGAAGGCTCCGTGCTCGCCGAACGACTCGCCGTGGTCGGCCGTGAAGACGATGAACGAGTTGTCCCAGATCCCGCGGTCCTTCAGCTCCTTGACGAGAATGCCGAGCGCCTCGTCCAAGTAGCTGGCTTCCCCGTCGTACCGGTCGACGTAGTCGTACCAGTTGGTCATGCCGGGAACGCGGATGTAGGCGGGAATCTGACGGGCATCCAACTCGCGGACCTTCCCGCTGTCGTACTTCGTCGCGAAGTCGCCCGGCGGGTCGTACGGGCCGTGCGGGTCGATGAAGTTGGTGAACAAGAAGAAGGGCTGCGGCGGATCGGTCTTGAGCCACTCGAGCATCGCGCGCACGGTGTCCTCGGCCTTGCGCTCGTACATCTCGCGTACGCGCTCGCGCTCCTCGATCTCGTCATCGTACACGTCGAAGCCCTGATCCAATTGGCTGATCGACGCGATCATCACGAAGTTGCTGACGAAGCTGGCCGTGTGATAGCCCTCGGCCTTGAGGACCTCCGCCAGCGACAGCAGGTCCTCGTGAAAGACGGTCGCGTTCGTGCGGACCCCGTGGCGGTAGGGATACAGCCCCGTGAGCATCGAGGCATAGCTGGGACGTGTCGCGCCGCGGGGCACCAACGCCTGGGTGAAGACGACCGATTCGTCGGCCAACGCCTCCATGGTCGGCATCGTGTCGCGATCGTTGCCGTATCGGGCCAGACGGTCCGCTCGGAGGGTATCGACCGTGAGAAAGATGATGTTCGGCTTCTTCTCGGCACGGATGACCTTCGCGGTCGTGGGTTTCTCGCCCTGACAACCTGCCGGTCCGAGCGCGACGATCCAGACGCAAAACAAAGCGAGAATACGAGGCATCGACATGGGCCGCCTCCTTCAGGGTGGCTGGCCGGTGCTCGTGGAACACGACAGCCTACTACGCTTGCGGAAAGACCCGCCCCTATGATCGTATCAAAAACGCCGGGCCGGGGACAGGACCGCCGCCCGTTGCGGGCGTCCCCGTCCTTCGCGGGCGTCCCCGCCCTTTGCATGGGTCTTACGTTGCGCATCCAGGCCACGGGCCCAAAGAGCATTACGCCTGGGGCGTTGCTCAGTTCGTCGTCGGCGTGACGCAGAGCTTCAGCAGATCCACGAGGAACCCGTGTAACCCGGCCACGTCCGCCAGACGGAACCAGGCGTACACGACGTTGCCCGTGTTCTTGCCCTCCCGGCCGAAGACGGCCACCGCCTCGCCCCAGTCCCGGCCGTTCTTGTCCACGAGCTTCATGAGCGGCAAATACGGACGCTTCCACGGTCGGTCCTTCGGCCGATAGGCGGGCCGCCACCGCTGGTCGCCCGCCTTCGGCCACGGGAGCGACGACGGCTGCGACGACAGCTCACCGGCCACGGCGAAGTTCAGGCCCAGGTCCTCGCTCGGCGGCTTCTCGAACCCGGCCGGACCGTTGTCCTCCGCGAAGGGCTTCCCGCTCTTGGTCATGTGGGTCCCGAGCAGATGGAAGTCGAAGACCCGCCCGGCGAAGACGGCCTTGCGGTTGGCATCGTAGATGAACGGGAACGGCTGATCGCTGAAGACCAGCAGGCTCCCACCGGATTCGATGTACCTGTCGATCGCCTTGGGGACGTCCATCTCCTTCTGGACGCTCGTGGGATAGCTCTCGCCGGTCGTATAGATCAACACGCGATGCGTCCGGGGCGTCACCTTGCCGCGGACGAGCTGCTCGGGCTCGATCAGGTCGAGCCGATCCGTCACGCTCAACAGCCGCAGCCCCACCGGGCCGATCCCGTTCAACAACCCGATCCGGGTCCCAATCTTGCCCTCGATCAGTCTTGCCAGGGCACGGTCCGCCTCCTTCTTGCCGCCGGCCGCAGCGACGGCGGGCTGCTTGCCGGCCGACTCACGCCACTTCTTCGTGTACGCGGCCGTGAGCTTGAGGTACTTGTCGCCCAGTTCGGCGGACGGCTCGATCTCGCTACCCTCGTGCCATTCGTTGAACGAGGTGATCAGGATCCAATCGGGTTGCGTGTGCAGCGCGGCTCGCCACTGGATTTCGTAGAGCTTACCCCCGGCACGATCCAGCGCCGCCCCGGGCTCGCGGATCTTGGTGTCGTCGTAGCCGGGCACGAGGGTCGCGCACGCGATGTGGCGGTAGGGCTTTGCGTATTCGATCGAATCCTTCATGTGTTCGCGGGCGATGTCGTCCCAAGCGGATTCCGGCTTGTTGAGATAGCTGCCCATCGTGTTGTAGGTGTGAATGCCGTCGAAGATGGCCCCGTAGCCCTGCTTGATGCCGTCGGCGATAGCGACCCAGTCCGTGCCGGTCTCGCGTCGCGCGGCGTCCAACGCCTGTACCCACTCGATCGTATTGAGCTGGTTCATCACCCGTCCGTACAAGAAGATCACGGGATTCGTGCCGACCCGCAGCCAGGCCGGATGCGAGACGTACTTCTTGCTCAGGTAGTTCAAGTCCTTGACGGCGGACTCCGTCGTGGGCGGCTTGCCGTGGACGACCTCGAAGTAGACCGTCACCTGCCGGCCGTGCTTGGCGGCCTGGTCGAGGATCACGGGCATGGCCTTGTCCGTGTGGTCGCCGGGTCCCCACCAACTGACGATGGCCACGTCGATACCCGCCTCTTCGAATTGCCGCATGTGACGGTCGACCACGTCCGGGTCGGTGGAGTCGTAGGGTCCGCCGACGGGCCACCGGAGCGACTGCGGCGCGTCCTTCTTCTTCGCGTCCCACTGGCCCCAATGGCGGTTGCGATCGCCGCTTCGCTCGAGGCCGTACCACGGGTAGTAGAAGGCCATCACGTGGCGGCCGACGTTGCTGTGCGATCGCGACAGGCGAGCGCGGAGCAGCGCCACCTCCTCCGATCCCGCCGAGGCGGCGGATCCCGAGACGAGCGACGATAACAACAGCGCGTGAAGAATCGATCGCATAATCCTTCCTCCCTTGCGGCTCTGATGGATCTTGGACATGAAACGGCCGGGCCGTAGGTTCATTGGACCCTTGCCGGTCTTGGATCTCCCGCTGTGACCGCCGAGGAGCCATTCTATTCCGTTCGGTGTCCGATGCCAATCGTCCGGTGGGATCGGCCTGTCGGGGTTTGGGCGAATCCGCCCAGCATGGGCTGGGAGATTGCGGGCATTTCTACCCACTCGGGCCCCTCCGGTTGCGTCCGTAGCCCAAGTTTGACACCTGGGCCGATGATCCGGCGGCGAAAACCGC
>CAZKCX010000554.1:0-5076 GCA_964550865.1 uncultured Planctomycetales bacterium | reverse complement strand
TGCTCAACAAGGCGCCGCAGGAGGACGCCAAGGTGCTCAAGGAGACGTTCGAGCATCACGTAGGGCCGTTGGGGCAGACCCCCAACACCGGCTGATCCGAGTCCGGTAGGAACCTGCACCCAGCCACAAACCCCCATGCCCGACCGCGCGGCCGAGCGGTCGCGGCACCCTGTGCTGACTTCCTGAACGTGGCCCTTGCCGTTGCGGTACTTGGCGAGGTACGTCCGGCCTTCGAGGATGATCCGGTCCGTTCCGTCCTTGCCCACCGTCACCGGCGCGGTGCGCTTCTTCCCACGCTTGTCGGTCCAGCGCGCGCGGGGCGCTGGCCCTCTTGCGTGAACACCGTCGCGCCCTCGGCCAGCGGCTTCGTGTAGGTCTTCTTGCGAATACTCCCCATCGGGTCGGCTCCTAACCTGGCAGGACCACGCCCTTGCGAACCGCCGCGCGGCGCAGGCCTTCCAGGGCTTCCAGCGAAGACTCACCCGGGCGAAGCGCCCCGCGCTCCCAGCGGGAGACCGTCATCGAATCCACGCCCACACGCTCGCCCATCTCGACCTGCGTCAGGCCGAGCGCCTCGCGGAGCGTCCGGAGGAACCCCGGGCTGGGCGGGCGCTGGAGCTTCGTGGCGAGCGTCCGGACGCGATCCAAGAAGCGAACCCCCTCGGGGAGGAAGGCCGTCTCGCCGCTCCGGTCGGTCCGGGTCCATCGGCCTGGGACCTCGACGAAGAGGGTTCGACCATCGGGTAGCTTCATCGTGTACGGCACGTCCGGCCGCGAAAGGCTCTCGTGGGGCTTCGGCCCGCGTCGTCGTCGCTTTTGGGATTCGGTCGACTTCATAACGTCCCTCAGTAGATCGTGATGAGCACGGTCATATCACCGTGCTCGTCCACGTCAAGCACACAAACCACTTCGATGGCGAGTCCGTCCGGCGCTTCTCCGGCGATCACCCACTTCGGACGGTTGTGGCGATCTTCTCCGTCGTCGCGAACGTCGCGGGGCTCCTCGACAACGGCCATCACGTCCGGCCAAACCAGACCCCGTTCGTCCATGCGTTGGATGAAGTGGGGCAGCGCCGAAAACCGATCGGCCCGCAGGCACCCGCGAATCGTCCGCCAAGCTCGCCTTGCCGCCTTGTCCCTGCCCACAGCAACTATACTCTATTCTAGGCGCTTGTCAAGACCCCGCTGGCCGGTGCATCCCTGGCAGTTCCCCTGGTCATACCAGCCGGTGCCAGGGACCCCCGCCCGCACGGCGGAGGGGGCGAGGGAGGGCGCCTTGCGGGGACCTCCGGTCGACTTGGCCCTAGTGCTGCATTTCAGAAGTATCGCGACTACGTGCCCGAGCCGCGGCATTCATGCCGCGCGGCCGCGCCGGATGAATCCGGCGGCTCGGGCAGCGACAGTGTACCCCGCAGTTGCATAATCCGTCCATGTCATGAGCGGCGATGAGCCCAAGGGGCGGGGTGTTGCCGGCGTTGGGAGGGCCGTTGGGTGGCTTCGAGAATGTGGTTGATGTGGAAGAGGAAGTCGGACACCCGAAAGAAGTAGCGGGGTTTCCGACCCCTGTACTCTAACTCTTTCTGACCGAAGATCAACCGTGGAACGATTCATTCGTACTGGACGAAATGGGTTTCACGGACGTAACAGCTTGCGTTCACCTACCATTTGCAGCGGCGGGGGCGGCGAGCCCCCGCCGCGGGCTCGGTTTCCGGAAGGGGCTTTCCGGAAACGCAGGGGTAGGACTTCGTTATGGGCTCCTCGTTTTTCTGGCAGTCCCGTTCACGCCGGAACATGACCGCCAAAATCTCACCGACAAGTTGAGTCGCGCTCGCCGATGAGTTCCCACCTCCTCACCACGTCCCATCCCACACCGCGTCCGGCTTGGGCTGATTGGGCTTGTTCAGCTTGACCACCTGCTGGCCGGGGAGGTGGATCGACCCGTCGTCTTGCTGGGCCTGGAAGCCCTTGTGCTGGTCCATCTCCTTGATTGATTTCACGCCGTTGAAATTGTCGCTCCCTGCCACGCCGCCCTTGTGCTCGTCATACAGGTCGAACCATGGCAGGCCCGCCTCGGTGTACTGCCTCGCCGTCACGGGTGTGGCCGGTGGCTCCTGGCCGGTGATCTCCCGGAACATCATGCTGTTGACGATGTGGACATAGACGCGGGCGTGGTTTTCGAGGTCCCACGTGTCGAGGCCATGCTCGTCCTCGTAGATTTCCTGCCGCATCCGACCGCCGGCGCCGAGGCCCATCTCGCACGAATCGGCGCAGGGCTCGGGTGCATAGCATGCATGCCGATCGAAATCGATTTGCGGCGGCTCGTCGGGGAAGAGCCCCGGCTTCGGCTCGAAGACCATGAGCTGGATGCCGCCAAACTCCTCCTTGCCGGTGATTTGAGCCTCGACGGTG
Organism: uncultured Planctomycetales bacterium; assembly: GCA_964550865.1. Lineage (GTDB taxonomy): Bacteria > Planctomycetota > Phycisphaerae > UBA1845 > JAFGLZ01 > JAFGLZ01. The sequence goes on along the minus strand of CAZKCX010000554.1, from coordinate 2,668 downwards.
TATCCCATCCCCAGCGGAATCGCCACGAACTGCTTGATGTAGCCGTCCCCGGCGTTGATGCCGTCCAGCCAGGGCTGCTCAGGGACGACCACGTAGTCCTGTGGGTCGTCGGACAGACGCTCGTTCCACGCCTGGCCGGAGACGGCGTTGACCTTGCCGATGCCGATCTTGATCGCGTTCGGCTTCCACCACCGTCCCGAGAAGCTCAGCCACATCGCCTCCCGCTGGTACATCGGGATGAATACCCCGCCGTGCTCCCGCCACGAGGCTGGGACCCGATGGACGTAGTCGTGCACACGGTAGATCGGGAACTGGCCCAGGCCGGGCGGCAGGGGATACTCGCGGCCGTCGTCGGGGATGCGCAGCGTCCTCATGAAACCGATCGTGACGCTGTCGCCGAAATGGAGCCCTTCGTTGGCGATTCTCATGTCCAGCATGACTGCTCCTCCTCTCGAAGTCGTGACTGCTGCGGTCCGAGGTTCGATCCGGGCGGCTCGGTGCGAACTCCGCCCAGACATAACTTACCCTCGCCCCCTGACAGCTCAGGTCGGCCCTGACAAGCGTTAGGTCCGACAGATCAGGTCGGACCCACGAGATCTGGTGCTGGGTGATTGGGTTTCTTCCAGGGGATGGTAAAAGTGGGAACGCAAAGGAAATCGCGCGGAAGCCGCGTGGCGTGCAGCTCGGGTCACCGCTCGTACAACCTCGCCGCGGCGAGGAGTTCCTCGCGGAGTTCGGCGCGGAGCCAGTCGGGACGCAGCACCTCGGCCGTGTCGCCGAAGCCCTTGATCCAACGCTTGAACTCGGTGAAGTCCGACAGGGCGTACGTGGCCACGACGGCCTCGGGGTCCCGGTCGGCCCCGGAGAAGAGGTCCCGCTCGGGCGGGACGACCCGAAGTCGCTGGCTGCCGTGCCAGACCCGCTCCTGCACCAGCTTCGCGCCGATGCCCGTGAACCGAACGACCAGCTCACGCGTCCGGCCGGCCGTTCGGAAAATGCCGAAGCTGCTGCGGAACTCGGCCTCCAGGTCGTAGCCCCGCGGCGGGCGGAACGAGTCGTTCGTCGGCTCGACGGACGCGATCCGCGAGATCTTCAGGATCCGACGGTCGCGGGCCCGATGCGAGTGGCCCAGGACGAAGAGATCCCCCTCGTAGTAGACCATGCCGTAGGGATCGAATCGCGTCGTCCGCGGCCGCGTGCTCGTCAGCGACGTGTAGCGGACTCGGGCCGATGTCCGCTCGCGGATGCATGCTTCGAGCGTTCGGATCGTCTCGCGGTGGGCGCGGTAGTCGGTCTGCCTGGGGAGGCGGACGTAGATGATCTTGTCCAGCTCGGCGAAGTGGTCCAGGGCCTTCTTGGGCACGATCCGCCGGATCTTGGCGAGCATCTCGTCCCAGGCGTCGGCGTAGTGCGTGCCGACGAGCGGCTGGAAGAGCCGCGCCGCGAGCTGCAGCGAGATCGCCTCGGTGAGCCGCAGGAGCAGCGGGCCGGACCGGATGAGGTCGTGCCGGAGCCGCCAGAACCGCTTGCCGTAGTCGTCGTCCTCGTGCTCGATGGGGAAGCCGATCTCCTCCAGGATCTCGAAGTCGCGCTGGATCGTCCGCTCGCTGACGCCGAAGTCGCCGGCCAGCTCGCGCAGCGCGCACCCCTCACCCCGCGTCTGGAGACGCTTGAGAAGATTCCATTGCCGCATCAGCTGCTCGCCACGAGCCATGGCCTGTCCTCCGGTGGTACACTTTGACCCACCCCGTGACACTTCGCTGAACGATCCCCCGCGCCGATCATGCGGCCGAAAGCGTCGGTATTGTCGCCATCGGCAAGTCGGGCAGAGGGTCATGAGCGATAGTCGTAGTCGACGCAGCAGCCGTCAGGACAACCGAGCCCCTGTGGCACGGCCGCCGCCGTAGCACGGGCATCTTGCCCGTGAGTTCAATTCCCCCATAGCACGGACATCCTACCCGTGAGTTCCTGAGGTACGGCCGCCTCCAGGCTTCGCTACGCTTCGCCGTGACAAGCCCGTCCGTGAGGGTTCGCATCCCGCCCCAACGGGGCGAGTGAGAATAGCCGGGGGTTAAGTCCGCCGCTCAGGCGGACGCAGCCCCCGGGATGCTGCGATGGACGGCGACCGGCCTGGGGACAGGCCGGCTCTGAAAAGAGCGGACGTTCCATGATCACACGAAGTACAACCGCAACCTGCGCAGCAGCCAGAAGCCGCCGAGGAAGCCGACGCCGAGCAGGGGGATGAACGGCTCGAGGCCGGTGCCGCATTCGAAGACCGCGGCGATCTGGCGGTCCTGGTTCATTACCACCGTCACGGTCAGGTTGGGGTCGGTCTCGAAGACGTTCGGGTCGTCCCGCTGGGCGGGGTCGCACGGGTCGATCTGGTAGTTCGGGTCGTAGAGGCGCCAGGTGTCGAGGTCCTTGCCGGTCGGCCGGTCCGCCGTCAGCGTACCTGACGGCGGGAGCCGCGTTTTCATATCTTCACTCCGCTTCGAGGTACTTCATCAAGGCATCCATGAACTCGGCATGCCGGGCTGTCTGCGCTTCGTCGAGTTCGGGGAACTCCACCTCAAGCTTGGCCAGGCCTTCTCGGTCCTCCGGCATCTCCTCGTAAGGGATCATTCCGTAGCCCTCCGCTTGTCCGGGTTCCTCCGGCTACCGTATCTCG
>CAZKCX010000553.1:0-5091 GCA_964550865.1 uncultured Planctomycetales bacterium | reverse complement strand
GAGAAACAGGCAGATGCGGCGGTCTACTCCCGTCTTGACGAATGCGGCGGCGAACATGAGGCTGCCCATGATGAACCAGCAGGCATCGCTCCAGTAGAGGGAGGCCACCTCCTCCCGTCCGACCACGCCGGTAAACACCAGGAGGAGCCCGATGCAGAACGCCACGGCCGGCAGCGGGATGCACCCTGTCGCGAAGCAGACGACCGTGAAGACCATCATGCCGAGCGCCACCTTCAGCCGCCAGGTCCCCTTGTCCGCGGCCTTGCGTTCGGCGGGATCGAGCTTGGCGTAGTCCAGGTCGACGTGGCGTGCCTTGGCGGCCGCCACCATCGCCGCGCGAAAGTCCTCATCGTCCCGGGTCTCGGCGAATGCGCGGACCTTTTCCAGCAGGTCGGGATCGGCCTCGAGGCCTTGCTTGCCGCACCACGCCGCGTCGCGCTTGACGAAGCGCTCGCGCCCCATCGCACCGACTTGAATGGACCGTTCCATCATCCGGACGGACAGGAGCTGCCACTGCTCCAGTTCGTGCAACGGCCGACGGAAGAACTGCTGCGCCAGATGCCGCATGCTGTGCGTTCGGCCGAGGGCATATTCCGTACCGACGTCGCGCATCCCTCCGGTTGCCGGCATCAGGAGCATCGCGATCAGGCACCCCAGCGGTAGGATGAAGATCTTCCAGTCGATGTACTTGTCGTATCCGGTTGCCCGTTCTCGATCGCCGCTCATGAAATCCTTCCTTTCCCTTTCCGCGCGACGACCTGTCGGCGGTTCTTCGGGGCCGGCTCAGGTTTCGACTTCGTCGTCGAAAATCGACAGGGGATCGCGCATCAGGTGGTCGATCTTGGCCTTTCGGATCCTCTCTTCGGCCAAGTGCTTCCTCTCGTAGGCGATGTTTCGTCTGGAGGGTTCCCGATCGATTCACGAGGTAGGCCTCGCCGGTGCGGCCGATCTGAATACTTTCCACAAGTTCCTGGAAGTACTTCGCATCGATGGTCGCGCGGAGATACCAGGGGCGTTCGGTGGTTTCCTGTCGGATCGCGATGACGAAGTGCGGAATCTGCCGCACGCCGAGAAAGACGTCGGACACGTAGAGCCCGCGATCGCGCACGGCGTGAAACCAATCGGCCTGGGCATAGTTCTTTCCGGCCGGGTCGTAGGGCCCGACGTAGGCGAGGTGATTTCCCTGCTCGTCGAACACACCGAGATCGAAGAAGGCCTGGGAACTCTCTTGGAGTCGGGTTCGCGCGGTTTCGATGGCGCCGGGCTTCTGGAGCGCCTCGAATCCGACTGAGGAAGCGATCAGCTTCAGATCTCCGATCCGCTCGGCGAGGAATTGATCAATGAGCCGCCGATGGTTGGCCGCGGCATGCACCAGCTCGGACCGAACCTGTCGGCGGCTGTAGGTGGCGAAGTAGTAGACGAGCGTTCCGCAAAGCGCCATGGCCGTCACGAAGGGCGGCAGAAGCGCCCGCAGCAGGATCATACGTCGAATCAGTTTGTACGGACGGTGGGTCACCTTCGACATCCTTATGGGATGACAGGCTGAGTCCCGAAGCTAACCGGCGGACTGCGACATGGCCTCGCCGGACGGCTGGATGAGTCCGTGTTCCTCGAGGAACACGATCACCTCGGCGGCCGCCTCCGTCGGCGACGTCGTCGACGTATCGATGGTCAGCTCGGGAAGCAGCGGCGCCTCGTACGGGTCGCTGATTCCCGTAAACTGCTTGACCTCGCCGGCGCGGGCCTTGGCGTAGAGGCCCTTAGGATCCCGCTGCTCGCAGACCTCCAGCGGCGTGGCCATGTACACCTCGATGAAGTCGAGGCCGGCCTGCGTGTGAAGTTCTCGGGCGGCATCGCGATCGGCGCGGTACGGGCTGATGAAGCTGGTCATGCTGATCACGCCGGCATCGGCGAAGAGCTTGGTGACCTCCCCGATGCGTCGGATGTTCTCGGCACGGTCCTCGGCGCTGAAACCGAGGTTCTTGTTCAACCCGTGACGGATGTTGTCGCCGTCCAGGACGTAGGCGAGATAGCCCTGTTCAACCAGGGCGTGCTCGGCCGTAAACGCCAGCGTGCTCTTTCCGCTGGCGCTGAGGCCGGTGTACCAGAGGGTCACCCCGCGCTGATTCAGAAGCTTCTCCCGATCCGCGCGTTGCACGTGTCCCTCGTGCCACTGGATGTTCGTCGCTCGATTTGCCATGGATATCTCCTTGTATGGTTTCAGTGCTTCGCCTGTTTCAAGCACGTGGTCATGCCGCCCAATCCCGGTGCCGAGCGGTTCCCAGTCGCGTCCAGCCCGCCTGAGGACGGGCGGGCTCTGAATGGCCGGTCGCATGCGACACGGCCGGGGTCAGGCTGGTCCATCGATGTTCGCGGGCGGCGGTTCGTGACAGCTCGTTCCTCCCGTACCCGACTCAGTCGAACTCCATCTCGAAGCTGTACACGTTCCCCATGAGCCGGCTGCGGACCTTCGTTCCGCTCTTGTGGAAGACCGCTCGCATCCGACGGTTCTCCGGGAGCACCTCGGCGGTGAACCCCGCGATGCCGTGGCGGCGGGCGATCGATATCAGATAGCGCACCAGAAACGTCCCGATGCCGCGGTTCTGCCAGTGGTCGCGCCCGCGGCGCCGACCTCCTTGAACCCCGCCGTAATGACGACGATCGCCCGCGTGCCGGCCTGGATGGAAGACTCGACCGCCTGACGCACGGCTGCGGTAGGCACGGCGATGACGCTCAGGTCGATGGAGTGGCCGCAGCTCTTGAGGTCCGGATAGCATCCCAGGCCGAGGATCTCGTCGGTCGAGGGGTTGACCGGGAGGATCTCCCCGGCGAAGCCGCCGCGAACCAGATTCGCCACGATGTCGTGCCCCACCTTTCCGGGAGTGCGAGAGGCCCCGATGACGGCCACCGTCTTGGGCGTCAGGAGAGGTTCGAGCATGAGTCCCTTCGCATCCATGTGGACGCGGGCGCTCGTGGTCAGTGGCTGCGTGGCTGTCATTCCGAAATCGCCTCCCGCCTCGATAGAAAGGGTGCCATGGGTGCTGGACCGTCCGAACCGTCTCCCACGATCCGGTCCGAGGTCGCGCGTCCCACGAATTGGTCGTTGCGGAGCGTGCCGTTGGCCAAGGCCTCGACGGCGAGTTCGACGGATCCGATGACCCCCCAGATCACGTGAATGCCTCGCCGCTCGAAGTCCCGTTGCAGGGCATGCTCAATTCCCCCGCAGACCAGCACTTCGACCCCCAGCGACTCCAGCAGATCGACGAGATGCTTGTCCACGCCCGTGGGGGCAAAGACCGCCTGGCGATCGCAAACGCGTCCGCCATCCAGCTCGACGATGGTCAGCCGCACGATGCGACCGAACCTCGGCGAGACCTCGCTTCCGAACTGTGAAACGGCCACTCGCATGAACAGGCCTCCCCATAAGGAATGCCATTCCGCTTGCCAAGGATGGCAGGTTCCTTAACGTCTTGGTATGCAATACTATTCGATAGGCCTGTATGGCCTGGCGCCTGTGGAGGGCTGTTTCGGTTATGAAACGTTACGTTTCGCAACGAGGATCAAACCGCCGGGTTGGCATGAGCTTACAGATCATCGCTCGTCATGAAACATTTTGTAGCAGTCGGCCATGGAGGCGGGAGCGAATTAAGGGGTGAGGATGCCGAGGTGTCGCATCTTTCGCCACAGCGTGGTGCGACTGATGCCCAGTTCCCGGCAAGCGGCCAGACGATTCCAGCGGTGACGCTCTAGGGCTTGCGTGATGACCAGGCGTTCGGCATCCTGCAAGCTGGCCGCCGGGGTAGAGGGGGCGGACGGAACCGGCGTTGTGGCTCGTGTTGCCGGGGATTCCTCCCTCTGAAGATCCCCTTGCCCTGCGGCGATCTCTTCGGGCAGATGTTCGAGCAGAATGTCAGGACCCTTGACCAGGATGAAGGCGTGCTCAATGGCGTGCTCCAGCTCGCGGACGTTGCCCGGCCACGCGTAGGCGAGCAACGCCCGCATGGCCGATCGCTCGACGAGGCGGACCTTCTTGTCGGCTACCTTATTGAATCGCTCGATGAAGTGCTCGATCAGGAGCGGGATGTCTTCCCGACGTTCTCGGAGGGGCGGTAGGCGGAGCATCACGGTGTTGATGCGGTAGAAGAGATCCGCGCGAAACCTCCCCACGCTGCAAAGCTCCCGAAGGTCGTGGTGGGTGGCGGCGATGACGCGTACGTCGGTCCGCCGCGACTGGCTCGAGCCGACGGGCTCGAACATGCCCTCCTGCAGGACGCGAAGGAGCTTGACTTGCATGGCCGGCGAGGTGTCGCCGATCTCGTCGAGGAAGACCGTCCCCCTGTCGGCGAGTTCGAAGCGGCCCTTGCGATCGGTCCGGGCGTCGGTGAACGCACCGACGACATGGCCGAACAGCTTGGATTCCAGCAGCGCGTCCGGCAGCGCGCCGCAGTTGACCTTGATGAAGGTCTGCTCGGCCCTCGGGCTCTTATCATGGATCGCCTGTGCCAGGGGCTCCTTGCCGGTGCCCGTCTCGCCTTGGATGAGGACGGCCGCCGAGCTCGTCGCGATGTCCGGGATGATCTCGAAGATCTCCTGCATGCGGGCGTTCTTGCTCAGCATCTCGTGGAAGGCGTACTTGCGACGGACCTCCCGGCGATGCGTCTCGACGGCCGTCAGGTCTCGGAACGTCCCAACGCCGCCGATGACATTGCCCGATTCGTCGCGGAGGACGGACGTCGAGACACTGATGGGCACCTCGTCGTTGCGGCGGTTGAGGATCGACAGCTCGAGGCCGGTGATCGGCTTGCCGCGTCGTGCGCACTCGTTCAGCAGGCATTCGGTCTGGCAGGCCGGTGAGCGAAAGATGTTGTAGCACTTCTCGCCGATGGCCTCGTCGTCGGCGAAGCCCGTGATGCGTTCGGCGGCCTTGTTGAAGCTCGTGATGACGAAATCGTTGTCGACGGTGAAGACGCCGTCCGCTACAGAGTCGAGGATGGTCCCGACCTGATCCGGCCCCAAGCCGCAATAGGACTTCGGCGTGGTCATGACGTCTGTATAATACCCGAGACGCCCGGCAAGGATCACGGCTTTGGG
>CAZKCX010000552.1:0-5094 GCA_964550865.1 uncultured Planctomycetales bacterium | reverse complement strand
GATGAATCCGGCGGCTCGGGCATATCGTCGCGATACTTCTGAAATGCAGTACTAGAGAGACGTAGGGGGGACGGCCACTGCCGGCTGTGACGAGTTGGATCCTATGTGGCACGGCCGCCCCCGGCCGTGGCAAACTGGATTGCCCGGCCGAGAATCGCCGGGCCGCAGAAGTCGGATCACGAGAGATCGTGCGACAAGGAGACCAAGGATGGGTCCCATACGAGCATGGATGATCGGAGTCGTGGCGGCGTGCATGCCGCTGGCCGCGGGCTGCAATCTGGTGAGTGTGCCGTTTGTCCTCTTCGCGCCGGAGCCGACCAAGAAGGTTTCCGCCGAGTTTACCCACCTCAAGGACAAGCGGTTGCTCATCCTCGTCTGGGCCGAGCAGGCGACACTCTACGAATACCCCCACGTACAGCTCGAGACGGCCAGCCACATTCGCTATCACCTCAGGGAGCAATACAGCGATCTGGATGTGGCATCCCCCAGTCAGGTCGATCGGTACATGCAGGCCCATCCCGACTGGGATACGGAGCACCCGGCGCGACTCGGTCGGCACTTCAAGGCCGATGCCGTGATGATGGTGGAGCTGATGGAGTTCAGCACGCGAGAGCCGGGCAGCCCGAATCTCTATCGGGGGAGGGTTCGCGCGCGGGTGACCATGTACGACCTGACCGGCGAGGAGGAGATGCCCAAGGGGATCGCCCTCAAGCCCGCGGAGGCCGTCTTCCCACCCGATCGACCCATCGGCGTCCTCCGCGCCGACGATCGGACGATACGGGCCGAGACGTATAAGGAGTTCGGCCGTGTCGTCGCGCGCAAGTTCTACGAGCATGAGGTCAAGCTATAGATGATGGCTATGCGACGGATCGCACGATGTCGACGGCCCCAGGCCGCCCTATGGATTCTTGCCGGCTGTCTCGTCTCGCAGACCGGTTGCGGCGGCACGGGCGGGGCGTGGCTGTGGTGGCTCACCGACCCCGAGCAGGAAGTGAAGGCCGAATACGAGCTGGGCAAGGGCCGCTTGCTCGTGCTGATCGACGGGGACCGGGGTTGGCTTCCCGATCCGTCGATTCGACCGCTGCTCACCCAGGCGCTGATCCAGGAGCTGGGCAAGAACGACGTCAACAAGCACGTCATCAGCTACGGTGAGGTCGCCCGGCTGCAGAAGCGCGAGAAGGACTTCGCCACGCGGGGCGGGCGAGAGATCGGCGAGAAGCTCAAGGCCGACCTGGTCCTGCACATCAAGGTCCTGGACTTCGACCTTCGCCACGAGACGGTCGAGCCCGCCTACCAGGGGCTGTTCGTCGCCACCGTCAAGGTGCTTGACGTCCACGCCGAGGCCGCCGAGGATGTCCGGCTCTGGCCGAGGTCGGCCGACGGCAAGCGCGTGCAGGTGGACACGGACCTGCACACCGAGGAAGGCAAAGGCTACGACGAGAAGCTGACCCGCCGGCTGTGCCAGGAGATAGGCGACAAGATCGCCAAGTTGTTCTACGATCACAAGGCCCCGAAACCGCTGTAGCGGTGTCTGACTTCCCCACCGGATGCCATGCGCATATGTCACCTCTTGGCTTCGGACACCGTTGAGGACGACCTGGTCCAAATCCGCCGGCTGCGTCTCGGCCTGGATTCCAATACCTTTCAGCAATTCGTCATGTCGCTCGATGCCGACATCGCCCGTTGGGCGTCGAGGTGTTTGGACGCCGAGGTGGCGAGCCTTCACCTTCGCCTGGGCGGGTTCGTCGGATCGGCCGGTCCCGGGGCGCTGGACGAGGAGCGGCCGCATCTCGTGCATCTGTGGAGCGCCGACCCCGCCCCGCTCAACAGCCTGAGCGGCGTGAGCGAGATGGCCGTGGTGATGCGGGGGAGTCTGGTCGGGGCCTCGCCGACCAGGCTGGGCCCGTATGCCAAGCATGTCCTGCGGCGGGCGACGGTCGTCTGTGACACGCAGGCGGCGCGGTCGAGCCTGCTCGATCTCGGCCTGAAGCCGGCGATCTGTCGCGTCGTTCCGCCCGGGATCTCAGAGAATGCCCCCTTCGATGCGGGGCCGTCACCAACGCGCGAGTCGCTCGGCCTGCCGGACGATCAACCCGTGCTGCTCACGCCTCCGCCGCCGTCCCGGCCCGGCGGTCACTACTACGCCGTCTGGGCCACGGCGCTCTTACAGCAGCTCTATCCGGAGATCCGGCTGGTCGTGCCCGGCGGTGGGAAGGAGCAGCTCCGGCTCGAGCGCTTCGTACGGAGCTTTGATCTCGCCCGGATTCTGGTATGCACCGGCCGGCGCTATCGCTTCGAGCAGCTCCTGCCGCTGGCGGACGTGGTCGTGGCGCCGGCGTTGAAAAACATTCCCATTCACGGCGTCGTCCGCGCGATGGGGTCCGGCACGGCGGTGGTCGCCGGCGACGTGCGCGCGATGCGATCGTGCCTCGAGCACGAACGCACCGGCTTGCTCGTTCGGCCGAGCAGCCCGACACGGGTGGCGGGGGCGGCGTTGCAGCTAATCGAGGACGGCTGCTTGCGGAATCGAATCGCGACGGCCGCACGGGCGGAGGCCGACAGCGCCTATCCTCTGAGCGCCTTCCTCTCGGCGTACCATGAGATATACGACCGTGCCTACGCCCGGGCACGGACGCTGGCGATGGGACGACCGCGATGAGCGTCCGATCGTACTTCCAGGCCGCCATCCGCGCGCTCGGACGGGACGACCTCCCCGAGCGGGTCGAGATCCGCGGGCAGACGTACGATCGCGTTCGGACCTTCAAGCACGACTTCTTCGCCGCGACCGGTCTCTATGAGGGCCCGAGCGGGAAGATCGTGCTCAAGCTCGGCCGGCGCGTGGGGTTCCTAGGCCTGCCGATGGCGTGGATCGGTCGGCTCCTCGTCGGGCACGAGAGTTGGTTGTACGAGATCGTCGACGGCGTGCCGGGCATCCCGCGGTTCACCGGGCGGTGGGGGGACAACGGCTTCGCCCACGAGTTCGTCGAGGGCCACGAGCTGACCAAGGGCGAATGGGTGAACGATGCGTTCTTCGACAAGCTCGCGGCCGTCATCGAGGCGCTGCACCGGCGGGGGGTGGCCTACGTCGACCTGGAGAAGCGGGAGAACATCCTCGTGGGGGACGACGGCGATCCGTATCTGATCGACTTTCAGATCTCGTGGCACCTGCCGGCCAACCGCGGCGGCCGGACATGGCCCGCCCGGCTGCTGATGCGCGTCCTGACCGACGCCGACAACTACCACCTGCTCAAGCATCGCCGTCGCCAACGGCCGGACCTGATCACGGCCGAGGAGTGGGAGGCGAGCTACCACCCGCCGCTGAGCATCTCGTGGCATCGCGTGCTCTTCCGCCCGTGGACGCACGTCCGACGCAAGGCGCTCCGCAAGATCGAAGGGGAGTGACGTCGGGCGAAGCGCGTCGTTGGATGCAGATGGGCGTGGGTGTCGTGTCAGTGTCAATCGTCTCGCCACATTGATGAAGTAGACGTCCTTGGCTCCTGTGTCAGAATTCGTGACACCATACCGCGCGAGATAGGCAGGGACATGGGCTGGCGCGGGTTTGAGCCGGTGTATGTAGCTCGGGCGTCTGGCCGGCGCTTCAGAAGGCCTGCTGAGCGAAGAGGAAAAGGCCCACGGTACAGGTGCGTGACGTTCCGGGCGGCCAGGCCCGAAGGGCCTGAGGAGTGTAGCTACGGGTGGAGTCCGCCGTGACGGCGGACGGAACCCGTGGTAGGAGATCCCACCTATCAATGCGTCCCGGAGGGCCGCCGGAAGCTCTGGCCGCCGAATACCTCATAGACCCCCGCGGCGCCGGGCCACGGGCCTTGGGTTGACGAGTCCGATAGGCACCGCTACCGCCTTCGTCTCACGACGGCGACTAGCCCAAGCACGCCGAGCATCAAGGGCAGCATCGGGCCGGCCCCCAGCCCGCAGTTGAAGCCCGTTTCGATCACCATGGGAGGAGAATCGACCGTGATCGTCAACGGGTTTGTGAACCGATCGGCCGGGTCGACATCGCCGCTCCAGCCGTCCCAGCATCGATCCTCTTGAACGGTGGCCGTCAGCGTAACCAGGGTGTTGGGTCCATAATTGGCCAGGACGGGGTCAACGCTGATCTCGCCGAAGTCACGATGCTTGGTGATGAGCACGCTGAGCGTGGCGACCTCGTCGGCGCCCATGTCCACGCGCCCGGCCACCACGCGTGCGTCACCGTCGATGTCGTTCGGGAAGTTCGGATCGACGACGAAGTTCGGGTCACCTGCGTTGATGCACGGCGAAGTGGGAGACAGATGGTAGTCGTTGTCCTCCCATGTATTGGGATCGCCGTCCGGCCCGTTGGGATCGACGAAGAGCGGATCATCGCTGATATTGTGGTCGTTCGGGTCGTCGCAGAAGCTATTGCAGTCTTGGATGCAGGTATAGGTGACGGAGGGGGAGCCATCGATCTGGCCACCAGTGAGCGGAAGGTCTGACCAGAGAACGCAGTTCGTCACCGTCGAGCCGCTGCCGCAGGAGATGCCCGCACCGCTGCCATCGTCCCCGTCCTCGTAGTAGCCGGTTCCCCCGGCGCCTGGTGCGTTGTTCCCGAAAGTGCAATTGGTGATTAGGGCCGACGAGCCGCAAGAGACCCCCCCGCCGTCGCCGCCGTCACCACCACAGTTTCCGTAATAGCCGCCTCCCGTGCCGGCCCGATTGGATGTGATGGAACACCCCCCGAGCACTAGATAGCCACTGCCGTAGATTCCGCCACCGTGACCACCGTTACCGTTGTAATCTGTGCTTCGGCCGCCGTTTCCCGCAGTATTCTCGTTGATTGAGGAGGCTTCGATGATGGCAGCACCTCCGAACAAGCAGATGCCACCACCAAGACCGCCACTGCCACCGTCGAACAGACCATATCCTCCGCCCCCTGCGGAGTTCTGGGCAACAGTGCACCTATGGACAGTCAGCCCCCCGTTGGTAGAGCAGATCCCACCACCATGGCCGCCTGCAGCGCCGCTATCTACGCCCTCTCCCCCACCTCCTGCCGCATTTTCGGCTAACTGAGTCTCTGCTTGACTCCGGTTGATAAGTTTGGTATATGTTAGGTATTAC
>CAZKCX010000551.1:0-5123 GCA_964550865.1 uncultured Planctomycetales bacterium | reverse complement strand
CTGATTCACTCGTGGCCGCTCAGCGGACCCGCCAAGCCCTTCACGCCCGTGTGGGAGAAGGCCGCCATCGCCTTCCTGCGGAAATGGGTCAAGCACCTGGCCGAGATGGGCGTGGGCTACGACGGCTTCGCCTTCTACCCCGTCGACGAGCCCGGCCTTCGCGAGGGGCTGGTCGACCTCTACCTGAACTACGCGAAGGTCGCCCGCAAGGCCGACCCGAAGATCCAGATGTACACCGACCCGGTCGGCCGGGCGAGCATGTCGGATCTCAAGAAGATGGCGCCGTACGTCGACATCTGGTGTCCCAACCGCCGCGGCTTCATGATGGGCATCGGCGCGGACAAGCTCGAGTTCATCAAGTCCACCGGCGAGACCGTGTGGGTGTACGAGTGCGAGGGCAGCGCGAAGCACCAATCCCCCCTGGGGTACTATCGCGGGCAGGCGTGGCTCGCCTGGCATCACGGCCTCACCGGCATCGGCTTCTGGAACTACTGCGTCGGCCCGGAGCCGTGGTACGAGAAGGGCGAGTACGTGATGATCTACCAGGGCGACGGCGTCGTGCCCAGCAAGCGCTGGCAGGCCGTCCGCGACGGCGTCGAAGACTACTCGATGCTCTGGAGACTCCGACAGGCCGCCGACGCCGCGGCGAAGGCCGGTTGTGCCCCGAAGTCCGTCGCCGCCGCACGCAAGCTGCTCAAAGACGACGCAGCCGTCATCGCCGGCTTCTGCGGCACCGACGAGGACGGCACGCTGCCCGGCGTGGACGGTGAGCCCGGCCGACGCACCGTGGCCGACAAGCGCTGGACAAGGATCCGTGCCGTGCGCCGTAAGATCGCCAAGCTCCTTGCGGAGCTGGGCGAGGAATGAGCCTTCACAATCTCAGAGCCGGCCTGTCCTCAGGCCGGTCCTGCAACTCGCTGAATAGTCCCGCTGCGCCGAGGACCCGGATTCGCCAACGCTATGCCTTCCCGCCGGACTCAGGCCCCGTGGTTTGCGGCGGATCATCGCCAACGCGGGGAAGGCCAACACCAACGCCGAGCCGGGCTCAGGGACGTAGGCAACGCGAAACCCCTTATACTCGCCCGGGCCCCACGGGCCTGACGTGTTCTGCACCCGTCGAATCGGGTGATCTTGCGTGCGACGGAACCGGCGCACATTCCTCGCCGATGACCGAGGCCAGCGTCCGAGCGGCAAAGACCGCTCGCAGCTCTTCCCGAAGCTCCGCAAGCCCCGGCTGCACGCAGCAGGTGTCGCCGCTGGCCATCGGACACGGACGGGACTCGAGCGCCGCCAGCCCCGCACCCGGATTCAACGCGTCGAGCACCTCCAGCATCGTGATGTCTTCAGTCCGCTTGGCCAGCGCGTATCCCCCCAATCGACCTCGCGTCGAGCTGACGAGTTCTGCGTCGGTGAGTGCCGTAAGGACCTTCCGCGCGTGCTCCGGCGGGATGCCGAGCGCATCGGAGACCTCGACCGATGACGTAACCTGTCCGGTGTCTCTGCGGCTCAAGTAGCACAGTGCGTAGAGGCCGTGAACGACCGTCTTGCCTAGGAACATATCCGATTTCCCTGCGACACAACTCCTATATCGGCGCGCGGAAGCCCATCTGTCTACCCCCTTCCCGGCAAGGGATGGCAGGGCGGAAGACCTCTACCCGACGGAGTCGACCGCGTCCTCCCAGCTTTGGGTGTGGGAGGAGACGCGGGTGCCGGTCCAGTCCGGATAGCGTTCGCTGCCGAAATACGCCTCGCCGTACAGCGGCCGCACGAGAAAGTCCGGCAGGAAGCTCGTCAAGAGGAAGGAGTGCCGCTTCGCGTCGATCTCGGCCTCGAGATCCCGTCGGTCGAGGTCCATGCTCTGAATCCGCAGCCGGTCCGCCGTGGCCTGAACGGCCCGCTCGTCGTCGGATGCGTACGTGGCGAGCAGTTCGCTGACGTCCACGATTCGCAAGCGCTCGGCCGCGTTGCTGGCCTTGCTGGCGGTGTAGATGAGGTATCTGCCGTCCGGCGACCATGCGACACAGCGGTCCGACCCCTGGTTCTCGGTGATGCGCACAGGGCACGACCCGTCGATCCGCATCAGCCAGACGTCGAAGTCGCGATCGCTGAACTCCGTGCGGCACGATTCCGGATCGAACTGGCGGTTCGAGACGAACGCCACGAATTTGCCGTCCGGGCTCGGCGCGGGATGGATATCCATGCCGGGATCGGTCGTGAGCCGCTGCTCGTCGCCGGTCTTCAGATCGAGCCGCCGGATGTCGCCGTTGCCGGTGCGGTCGCTGTTGTAGAGGATGCTCTTGGCGTCGGGCATCCAGGAGAAGAAGCTGTCACTGCCCTCGTACGTGGTGATCTGCTGCGGATCGCGCCCGTCGGCGTCGGCGATGAACAGGTCGTTGTTGCCCGTGATGTTCGAGACAAACCCCAGTCGCTTGCCGTCCGGGCTGAAGGCGGGGAAGTCGTTCCATCGATCGTTCTGCACCAACGGGATCGCCTCGCCGCCCGTCACGGAGAGTCTGTAGATATCGGGCGTGCCCGTCGCGTTGCTGACGAAGACCACCGAGTCCCCGTCCGGCGACCATCGCGGTTTGTCGTTCCAGAAGCTGCCGCTCGTGAGCTGGTGGAGCTGATCCGTGTCCAGATCCAGGCACCACAGGTCGTAGTCGCCGTACTTGCCGCTGGAAAAGACGATCTTGCCGCTGAGCTTGGTGGACATCCGGTTGTCTCCGTCCCGAAAACGTGGACTTCGTCTGTGTGCTCCCCGTGGGGGAAATGACCATATCCGGAAGGCAAGCCTCTCGATGAGGCATCGGATATCGACCGTTCTCGGTCGGCCCGGCCGCAGCGCGCACGGTCACTACGTAGACCTTCCGTCCTTCGGGTCGGCATCTGCGGGGCGGATCTTTAGAACCGCTGGGGCATACCCTGACTGATGGCGAGTTCCGTGGCCCAACGCAGGTCCAATAATGTGTGAGGTTTCTTCCGAGCTTGCGCCCTGAAGGGGCGCCCACGTCGCACGGGCGTCTCGCCCGTGGACCCCCGACTCGGAGGGGCGACAGACTGCCGCCACGGGTGGAGACCGGCGAATGGGGGCGGAACCCGAGGTACCAGTTCGGCCCCCTCAACCGTAACGGAGGGACAAACGACATCCCAGACATCGTCCCGACGCGCCTGTCGATTACGCCAGCACCACGTCGATGTAGTTCAACGTCACCGGCTCACCGTCCGTGAGCGTGACCTTCAGTTCGTTGATCCCGTCCTTCACCAACGACCGCGGACAGGCATAGCAAGCATACTGATCCGGCTGCCCGAGCGCGGCCTCGTACGGATGGTCGACCGGCCTGGCCACGAAGTCCGTATCGTCCAGTGGCCTCCCATTGAACGCTACCCGCCACGCGCGGCCCTTCTGCGACTTGAGCGTCATGAGCCGCAGCAGGCCATCCTTTGTCTGCGCCGACGTCGGCGCCATGTCGACGCGGAACGTCTCTGTTTGTCCCCTCTTGTACTTCTTCGGCAGCACGCTCGGCCCGGGCACGCGTCGATCATGCCAGGCCTTGGCGATCAGGTACCATTGCGGCTGCTTCGCCAGCCATTCGGGCTGTCCCAGGCGCTCGAGCACGTGGAAGGGCGGTTCGTTGAACGGCCCGCGCCCGGGCGTCCCGTGCTCGCGGTAGTAGACGAAATTGAACAGGCACGCCCCGGCCGCGCCCCGGGCGTAGGCCAGGTGCGCGCCGGTGTAGAACTGATGGTCCGTGGTGCGGCGGAAGACGAAGCTGTCGTAGCCGCCGCGGCTCGGCCCCGTCGTGGTGCAGTGCGTCATCTCCAGATAGACCGGCGTCGACGGGATCCGCCGCTGAATCGTCGCGAGGTCCGTCTGCTGCATCGTGAAGTAGTATGAGGACAGGTCGACCATGTCCAAACCCGCATCGACCCACGCGGGCAGGTCGATGCCCACGATCTCATGCATGCGCAGGAAGGACGGCACGCGTGCACAGAGCCACCGGTGCCGGCCCGGCTTGGCGGTACGGTCCAGCAGCTTGCGGACCCGAGCGACAAACTCCAGCATGATGCGCTTGCGCTCCTTGGGTGGCGTCTTGTCGAGCTGGAAGTAGCTTGGGTGCCGCATGAAGTCCATCTCGAAGCCGTCGATGTCGTAGTTTTCGCAGACCTCGCGGATGAACGCGAACCGATGCTCGCGGACCTCGGGGATCACCCAGTTCAGCACATGCTCATCCCAACTCCGCTTGTCCGGCCCGATGCGGTACTCCGGATGCTCCACGTAGAACTTGGAGCACCAGATGCTCCGCCGGCTCTTCGTATCGACGGCCTCCAGGTGGTGTCCGTCGTTCATTCGCATCGAGACGAACGGCACCTGGCCGACCTTGCGGCAACGGTCGACGAAGACCTGGACCATGTCGCCACCGGCCAGCATGTACTGCCCGAACCCGTCGGGCTTGTGGCCTGTGCGGTCTTGGAACCAGCGGTAGTGCTCGTCGGCCGGATAGACCTTTGATTTCCACCACGGGATCCACGCCACGCCCGGTTGCAGCATGTGGACGTCGACGCCCTTGGCCTCGTCCACGGTCGCCTGCAGACGCTCGGTGGTGAAGGGCTCCCCCTTCTTGTGGTAGGGACTGACACAGCTCAGGATGTTCGTCGTGTCGTTGCTGAAGAGCACCTTGAACGGGGCCTTCGGCCGACCGCTTTGACTGCTCTCAGCCTCCGCGCTTCGCGCGAGCCCGGCCGCGCCGGCACCAGCGATGCCTTGCAAGAACGTTCGACGTTTCATGCTGACTCCTTTCCTCTGGTGCTCACCGCTGGACAAACGCATTGCGGAGCAGGTTGCCGTCGAAGCCCTCGGGTGTGGTGTCCTCGGCGGCGTACAGGTAAACGGCCGCAACGGCGATTCCGTTGAGCGCGGTGGAGATCAGCGAGACGAGCATGACCCACACCACGCCGATTCCGATCCCGACAACCATCAGCGCCGGCTCGCCGGAGGCCAGGCCAAGCCCGATCGGGATGACCGCCAAGAGCCCCACCAATCCCGCGATCAACCCGATGCTCCAGTTCGCGATCAGCGTCTCGCCCCAGGCCGCTCGCAGCACGGCGAACGACTTCTTGATCGC
>CAZKCX010000550.1:0-5123 GCA_964550865.1 uncultured Planctomycetales bacterium | reverse complement strand
CCTCTGTCGGTCTCGTCGAACCCCGGTCCCATCCGCGGTTCGATCGAAGGCCGTTTCTAACCTTTATGTGCCGCACGATACGTCGCTTCGCCCAACCTTCCGAAGCTTCTTCCATGAAAGACTGAATCTTGCGTCAAGAAAAACTTCTACCTGGGTGGCCCATGGCTTTCGCCGTGGGGGACGCGAATTTCGGATCGAATTCGTGCCCCCCCCACCTCTGAAGAGGTGGGCCACCCATGTGTTGTTGTCTGTCCAGCCACGCGGGCCGTCTACTCACTCGGGCAAGCAGCCTAGCGTTTGCGGCGTCGCTTGCGCTTGTCCTTCTGACTCAGGCGTCGCTTCTTCGCCGTGCCGCGTTTGGTCTTGAGCCTCGGCATCTTCCCGCCGGCGGCCGACATCTGCGCGAACTGCGTTCCCATGCGGAGGCGGTCGGTGAAGCCCATGCCGGACATGGCCTTCATCACGTCCCGCGCTTGGGAGAAGCTCTTGATCAGCCCGGAGACGTCCTGCGGTTCGTTGCCGCTGCCCCGGGCGATGCGTCGCCGTCGGCTCGCGTCGACCAGATCCGGGTTGTTCCGTTCCTTAGGCGTCATCGACTGGATGATGGCCTTCATCCGCTTGATCTCATCCTCGTCGACGTCGAGATTGGCCATCTCGCTGCCCATGCCGGGAATCATCTTGAGCAGCTGCCGCATCGAGCCCATGTTCTGCATCTTCTCGATCTGCGACATGAAGTCGTCCAGGCTGAAACGGCCCTTGGCCATCTTCTCCTGGAGCTTGGCCGCCTCGTCCTCCTTGACCTGCGACTGAGCCTTCTCGACGAGCGTGACGATGTCGCCCATGCCCAAAATGCGTCCGGCGATGCGGTCGGCGTGGAACTCCTCGATGTCCTCGAGCTTCTCGCCGATTCCGACGAACTTGATGGGCTTGCCGGTGATGGTCTTGACCGAGAGGGCCGCCCCGCCGCGGGTGTCGGAGTCGAACTTGGTCAGGATCACGCCGTCGAGCTCGAGCCGCTCGTTGAAGGCCTTGGCGGTGGCCACCGCGTCTTGACCGGTCATGGCGTCGATCACGAGGTAGATCTGATGCGGCTGGATGGTCTGGGCGACCTGGCTGACCTCCTGCATCATCTCTTCGTCGATCGCCAGTCGGCCGGCGGTGTCGAGAATCACCACGTCGTTGTTGTTCTTGCGGGCCTCGATGAGGGCGCTGCGGCAGACCTTGACGACGTTCTCGTGTCCGCGCTCGGTGTACACGGGCGCCCCGACCTGTCCGCCGATGACCTCGAGCTGGTCGATCGCCGCCGGACGCTTGAGGTCGGCAGCGACGAGCAAGGGATTCTTGTTCTTGGCCATCACGTGCTTGGCGAGCTTTCCGGTCGTCGTGGTCTTACCGGAGCCCTGGAGGCCCGCCATCAGGAGGATCGTGGGTCCGGGGGAGACATAGGGGATCCGCGGGTCCACGGGGCCAAGCAGAGAGACCAGCTCGTCATGGACGATCTTGACCATGAGCTGGTCCGGGTGGAGGCTCTTGAGGACCTCCTGGCCGAGCGCCTTCTGGGTGACCTCGTCACAGAAGTTCCGGGCGACCTGGACGTTCACGTCGGCCTCAAGCAGCGCCGTTCGGACGTCGCGCATGGCGTCCTTGACGTTGGCCTCCGTAATGCGGCCACGCCCGCGCATCTTGCGGAATACGTCCCCAAACCGTTCTGACAACTGGTCAAACACCGCGCAGACTCCTGCTTCCGGTCTCTCGGGTGCGCCGAGAATCCTACAGCATATCGCCGGAACGCTCGAACTTCAACTCCGTGCGCGAATTCGCTTGGGAGAGAACACTCGGTTGCCCTCTTCGAGGGCTGCCGAACCCCTTCGCCCCGTTTCCGGGCTCCCTTCGCATCGCCTGGCCCATATTCCACCAGGCCTACGGCCTTGGTGACGCTCCCGGTGTCCTTACGCAGAGGTCCGACCACCATTGGGAAGAGCGCCTACACGGGTTCGGGACGCCCACAGACCGGGCAGGCGCGAACCGGTTCGATAGGGCTTCGCCAAGGCGCATGAAGACAGAGCGGCCCCCTTGAGGGGTTTGAGGACGCGGTCAATACGGTCGGGCTTACGGCAGTACGACCTACATCCCGTTTGAGGGCAGGATCAGCGCCAAGCAGGTGAAACAGCCCGCTACGAGCAGGGCCGCCAACATGGCACGCTTGAAAGACATTCGACGTTTCTTCTTGGCCTCCATGCCTATACTCCATTCCTTCATCTCTATGCGGCTCGCTAAGGGATCACTCCCTGTCGGGTGTGCGTCCAGTTCTTCTTCATATTTTCGCCCAGTGCTTTAGCTTGTCAATAGGTCTGCGAGATTTTCTCGGACGAAATGGTCTCCTGCCGGAAGGCACGGACGTGTGGGTTTGAAGGCAGGAGTATAGCCACGACGGGTGTATCCGTCAAACGGTTGGTGGACATGTGCCTTTGGTGCAGAACGGGGGTGCATCTCGATTTCGGTTGCACGAGCACCCCCGTGCCGATGCTGCGTCTTCCTTGCCCGAGCCGCAGCATTCCACGCTGCGCGGAGATGGACCGCGCGAGATGAATCTCGCGGCTCGGGCAGTCCGCACCCTACACGGGATCCCTGCAACGATCCGATGGATGCAACCCGCAGGCCGGCGTGTGGGCTCGGCTCTCTTTACAAGAGGGCTGTCATCGCGGAGACTACGCGGCTACGGCGTCGGCGCCGTGGAGTGCAAGATGGGTCGTCACGGCGGTCGGGTGGATGGGCCCCCGGGGCGGCGGTCTTGGCGAGGACACCAAACGAGGACGGGTGAGCAGACCATGAGCGGTGCGAGCAAGACGATGTACGTATTTCCGGAAGATCAGCACAACGAACTGGTGGCCAAGGTCTACATGCATCGTGGCTACGACGAGGACGAATCCCGCAAGGCCGCCTACTATTCCGGGGTCGCCAGCAAGTATGGCATCAAGACGCACGCGGCCTTGAAGGCACTCCACCTGGAGCACCTCTTCGGCGTGCACGGAGCGGGTCATACCCAACCGGGCGCGAAGATCGAGGAGATCGATACCGGCTATCCCGCGGTGGGCAAGCTGAACGCGAACCTCAAGCTCGGTCAGCCGGTCGCCGAGCGGGCGATGCAGATGGCGATGGACCGCGCGGACCAGTACGGCGTCGGGATGGTGGTGGTCGATAGGCCGTTCCACTACCTCTGGGGCGGGGCATACGTGATCGATGCGGCGAAGAAGGGATACATTGCCTATACGAACTGCACGGCCACGCTCGCCGAGGTCGTGCCCTTCGGCGGCAGGTACCCGACGATCGGCACGAATCCCCACACGTGGGCGTTTCCCACGCAGGACATCGTCGGCTTCGTCTGTCTGATCGACTGGGCGACGTCGGCGGTGGCGATGGGCCGCGTACAGCAGCTCAAGCGCGAAGGTCTTCCCCTGCCGGAGGGCAGCGCGGTGGACGAGAAAGGGAACTTCACGACCGACCCCGACAAGGTGTTCGGTTTGATGCCCTTTGGTGGAAAGCTCTCCGGGCACAAGGGATACGGACTTGGGTTGATCGACGAGCTGTACGCCGCCTACACGGGCGGCTCCTTGCCGACGATCCGCGGCTGCAAGGATGAGGCGGGGGACGGGAGGAACCGCGCGAGCTGCTATGTCTTCCAGGCGATCAAACCGGAGGCGATGATGGCGGGGACGTTCGACTCCCGGAGCGCCCAGAATGCGAACGTGAAGGATGTCATCGACGATATCCTCGGGCACGGCAACGACAAGGCGGTCCTCCCCGGTTGGTTCGAGCACCAGGGATTGCTCCAGAGCGAGGAGGCGGGGGGGCTGCTCTTTACCGAGGCCGAGGTCAAGGAATTCGACGAACTCTTCCGCGAGGCGGGCATCGAGGGCTTCGACCCGGCCGGCTTGAAGAAGGTCGAAGTCTAAGATCCCGTGGGTGGCCTGCCCCCTTCGCCCGAAGCCCAGACGTGCTTCCGTGGCGGCCTCCATGATGAGTAACCTCCGACGCGGCATCCTGTACGCGGTGCTGACCACGCTGCTGTGGTCGTCGCTCGGCGTGGGATTGAAGCTGGCCGTCTCGCGGGTCGGCGGCTATGTGGCCACCGTATACATCATCGCGATCTCCACGGTGACAATGCTTGTCTACCTCGTGGCGGTCGGGAAGGTGGGGCGCGTCACGACGGACTTCCGCAACCTGCCGCGGTTCTTCATCTCGACGGGCGTTATCGGGCTGGGACTGCATCAGGTGCTTTACCTCACGGGCTACTCGCTGCTGCCCGCCTCGCAGGTCGTGATCATCCATTACCTCTGGCCGCTGACGATGGTGGCGCTCACGGCGTTGCTCTTTCGGGAGCGGACGACGGCGACCTCACTGGGCTTTGTCATGCTCGGCTTCATCGGCCTCTACGTCGTGATCGCGAACGGCAGCTGGTTGCGGGTGGACCTTTCCAAGGGCGTGGCGATCACCTTCGCGGGCTCGTTTTGCTGGGCCCTGTTCAGCGCGCTGATCAAGCATCGCGAGTTCGACGTGGAGGTGGGGACGTTCCTGTTTCACGTCTTCGGATTGGCATTCCTTCTCGCGCTTGCGCCGCTGTACGGGCTCACGCTCGACGTTCGATGGACGGAGCTGCTGGGGTTCGCCTACCTGGGGATCTTTCCGACGGCCATCTCGTACGTGTTGTGGAATCGCGCGTTGCGGCTCGCGCGAACGAGCCTGTGCTCGAACATCGTCCTGCTCATGCCGGTGTTGAGCCTGGTGTGGATCCGGTTGATCCTGCGGGAGGCGATGACGATCTACCAGTTGGCGGGCTTCGCGATCATCATCGCGTCGGTCTTCTTGAACCTCCGGTAC
This sequence comes from uncultured Planctomycetales bacterium, assembly GCA_964550865.1. GTDB lineage: Bacteria > Planctomycetota > Phycisphaerae > UBA1845 > JAFGLZ01 > JAFGLZ01. The sequence continues at coordinate 245 of CAZKCX010000550.1, read as the reverse complement.
GGGGAGCCGAGTGCGGAGCCAGGCCCGCTTGCGGGCGCCGCCGGGCAGGATGCGACGGGTCCGAATTGACACGCGGACGGCCATCGGGTACCACAACTCGACGGATAGGAACGTGCACCGCAGGGGCTTTGCCTCTTTCCCAATAGGATGTTTTCGAAACGGATATGCTCCGACCTCTAGCGATCTTGGGCGGGCTGATCTCCGAGTGGATCGCGGCAGGCGGCGCCCTCGGCGTCTTCGCGTGG